>NZ_JBIVKQ010000013.1:0-125416 GCF_044750845.1 Streptomyces sp. NPDC088766
CCGAACAGAAGACCCGCCTGCTGCACTACCAGGACCTCATCAAGGTCGGCCTCTCCGGCACCCTCGCCGCCTACCGCTTCACCGACACCACCGGCAAGCAGGTCACCGGCGCCAACGTCGACTACAACGGCGCCCCGGCCGGCTACGCCGCCGCCCCCGGCGACGCCCTCGCCTACGCCGACGCCCACGACAACGAAACCCTCTTCGACGCCCTCGCCTACAAACTCCCCGCCCACACCTCCGCCGCCGACCGGGCCCGCATGCAGGTCCTGGCCATGGCCACCGCCACCCTCTCCCAGGGCCCGGCCCTCTCCCAGGCCGGCACCGACCTGCTGCGCTCCAAATCCCTGGACCGCAACTCCTACGACAGCGGCGACTGGTTCAACGCCATCCACTGGAACTGCACCGACGGCAACGGCTTCGCCCGCGGACTGCCCCCCGCCCCCGACAACGCCCCCAAATGGCCCCGCGCCACACCCCTGCTGACCGAGATCGGCGTGAGCTGCCCCCAGATCACCGGCGCCTCCGCCGCCTACCAGGACCTGCTGAAGATCCGCACCACGGAGCAGGCGTTCTCCCTCGACACAGCCGCACAGGTGCAGTCGGCCCTCTCCTTCCCGCTGTCCGGCAAGGACGAGACACCCGGCGTCATCACCATGCAACTCGACGACCTGGTCGTCGTCTTCAACGCCACGCCCGACGCACAGGACCAGCGGGTCGACGCGCTCGCCGGAACCGGCTACCGCCTCCACCCGGTGCAGGCCACCGGAGCCGACAGCACCGTCAAGGCCGCCGCCTACGCGACGGGCACCGGCACCTTCACCGTTCCGGCACGGACCGTCGCCGTGTTCACCCGCACTCCCTGAAAATCGCACCACCGTGGTGGAGCAGACCTCGAACCCGGTCTGCTCCACCGCTGTGTCCGGGGGCGACACGATGAAGGCAGGTGGCAAGTGGCAGGCGGGCCGCGGTGACCGTGCCGGTCGTGGACGGCTCCACGGCCGGCCGCCTCGCCATGGGCACCCTGCTCGACCGCTTCGGCCACGAACACGAGGACGACATCGCCCTGCCGGCGCTGCGGCTCGCGCAATAGGCTGGCCCCGTCGCCCACCACCGGGCCGTCCAGAAGGGGTGCCCATGCCGCAGATCACCGTCGACTACTCCGACCGGCTCGCCGACGACTTCGACCGGCCCGGCTTCGCCACCGCGCTGCACCGGGCCGTTGTCGAGATCGCGGCGGCCAAGCCGCCGGCCTGCAAGACGCGGTTCCGCCGCACCGAGGACGCCGTCGTCGGCCCCGACACCGAGGGCCACGCCATCGTGCACGTCCACATCGCCCTGCTGGCCGGCCGCACCGAGGAGACCAGGGCCAGGCTCACCGAGACGGTCCTGGAACTGCTCGGGCAGTACGTGAAGCCCGCGGCCGAAACGGTCCTGCACGCCTCCGCCGAGGTACGCGACCTGGACCCGTCGTACCGCAAGTACGAGGGCTAGTGCCGTGACCGGGAAGGTTCACCGGCTCGCGGCGTCCGGCACGGCTCCCCCCACGCTCGGCTCCGCTCGCGCGGGAGGGCCCCCACCGCCGCGTTGTCGCACCGCCCGAGTACATCCGGTACGCGGGTGATGCTCCGCCTTGCGACGCAGCGCACCGGACGCCGCGAGCTTTCCGGCAGACCTTTTTGGCAGACCTTTCCGGCCACAGCACCAGGAGGTCTTCCCGGCCCGTCCTACGACGCCAGCGCGACCAGCCGGGTCAGCAGGTCGCCGAACGGGCCGTCGGCCGGTTCCCCGCCCAGGACCGGCCGCAGCAGGGCGCGCAGTTCCTCGTCGTAGGCGGCGGTGACGGCGGTGAGGGCGGCGAAGTCGCGCACGAGCTTGACCTCCAGCTCCTCGCGGGGGACGCGCCGCCCGTCCAGCCAGATCAGGGCGGTGGACTCGGCGAGCGAGATCCAGGACCGGACGATCAGTTCGAGCCGCGGGGGCGCCTCGGCGACTCCCAGATGCGACAGGATCTGCTCGTAGGCGGCCTGGCGCACGGAGTCGACGAGCGCGTTCGTGGTGGAGGAGCCCACTGCCGGGCCGCCGCGCATCAGGGCCGAGAACCCGGGGCCGTGCGCGTCCACGAAGTCGAAGTACCGGCCCATCACCCGCAGCAGCCGGGCCCCCAGCGGCCCCTCGTGCGGCTCGGTGAACCGGCTCGCCAGATCCTCCGAGGCCCGTTTCAACGCGGCCTCGTACAGGCTGAGTTTGCCGGGGAAGTAGTGGTAGACGAGCGGCCGCGAGATACCCGCGGCCGCGGCTATCTCGTCGATGGAGACCTCGTCGGGGGAGCGACGGGCGAACAGCTCGAGAGCGACGCCGATCAGCTGCTGCCGCCGCTCCTCCACGCCCATCCTGCGGCGAACCCCGGTAGTCATGCGAACACCTTACCGATCGAATCCGGACGCGAACGGACGGGACCGGCCACGGTGTTCGCACGGCGTTCCCCTCTGCCGGGCGCGGACCGGCCGCTCAGCCCAGCCCGTTGATCGACCGCCCGCCCTCCAGCGTCCCCTCCAGTTCGGCCCGCGCGCCCTGCCGCGCCGGCACGGCCAGCAGGTTGCCCGCACCGGACCCGCTCACCCCGCCCGTCGCGCGCACCGACTCGGTGTCCTTGTCACCGGCGGCCAGGAGGTACCAGGTGCCCGCCTCGGACTTCCACAGCACCCCGGCCAGGACGTGCGGGTCACGCGGACCGCAGGCCGGCACGTCACCGGCCTGCGCCGTGACCGCCCCGAACAGGCCGCCCGGCGTGTGGAACTGGGCCAGCACCCGGCTCCCGGCGCCCCGCCAGGTGTCGGCGCGCGTGCACGCCCAGCCGGCCTGGCCGCCCGCGTCGGGCAGCGGCTGGCGCGCGTACGCCCAGGCGTTGACCGACCGCACGCCCTGCGCGCGCATCTCGCCCAGGGAGCAGGCGAACGGCGCCCAGGTGCGCAGCGCCTCCGCGCCCGTCGCCTCCTTCGGCGCGGTGGGCCGGCCCGCGGTCAGCCGGGCGGGCACCAGCTCACCGAGATCGCTCAGCAGGTACGACCCGGAGGCGTCGGTCACCTGGAGCACGTTCCACGTGGTGCAGGCGCCGGCGTGGGTGGCGGGGCTGGACAGCGGCGAGGTGACGCCCTCGGCCAGGGTCAGGTCCATCACTCCGGCACCCGGCTTCGACAGGTCCCGCTCGGCCGCCGCCGACACCCAGGGGGCCGTCAGGTAGCGGACGTTGCCGTCGGCCCGGTCCAGGACCACCGCCGCGGCCTCGGCACCGGTCGCCCCGTCCACCCGCGCGAGGTCCAGCGCCGCGCCCGTCGTGCCGTCCTTCGGCTCGGCGTAGCGGGCGATGCGCAGACCGTCGTACAGGACGACCACGCGGGCCGTGGCCGCCTCGCCCGCGTACAGCAGCTGGGGCGGGCCGGCCGGGCCGCCGGACGGGGTGCCGGGCGTCGACGAGACCCGGACCCGCTCGCCGGGGCGGGCCCAGACGGCGAGGGCCCGGCGCAGCAGCGCGTCGTCGCCGGCGAGGTCGCCGCGCGCGGGCCAGACGGAGAAGTCGGTGCGCGCGGAGGTCTTCCAGGCAGCGGGCGGGACCTTCACCAACTTCCCCGGATCGAGGGCGGCTTCGGCCGCCGGGTTCTGCGCGTACGCCGGGGCGGCCGCACCGTCGGGCCCCCAGCCGTCCCCGGGCAGTGCGACCAGCGCGCCGCACACGGCGAGCGCGGCCGCGGCGGCGAGCGCCGCCTTGGTGTGCTGGCGCCGCCGCATCAGGTCGGTGGGGCGGGCCTGGAGCGCACAGGGGTCGAACTCGGGGGACTCGAGCAGCGCGTACCGCGCGGGGACGGTGCCGGCCTCCCGCAGCGCGGCACCCACGTCGTCGACGCCGGCCTCGTCCAGCAGCCCGCGCACGTCGCCGTCGGGGAGCCTCTCCAGTCCGCGCAGGACGTAGGCGGCACGGGCCGGGCCCGACACGGCGGACAGCTTCTGGTCCAGGGCGAGTTCGTCGGCCCCGCCGGAGCGCGGGAAGAGCCGCAGTCCCCACACCTGGGGCAGCAGCGGCGGCAGTTGGGCGCGCCGGGGCCGGGCCCGGCGCCTCAGCGGCAGTCCCGCCTCCAGCGCCTTGCGGACGACGTGCAGGCGGACGTAGGCGTAGCCGGGGCCGCCGTCGCGGGCGCCGGACTGGGACGGGACGGCCGCGGCCGAGGTGCGGCGGCGGGGGAGGGCCCGCTGGACGATGGCGTGGGCGGCGAGGACGCGCCTGCCGCGGCCGAGGCCGGGGGGCAGCACCAGATAGGCGAGCCGGACCAGACGCGGGTAGTGCTCGACGAGCGCGGCCTCGGCCTGCTCGACGTCGACGGTCCGATCGGCGGGGGAACCGGGTGCGGGGCGCGGGGCGACATCCTGTGACTGCACGTCCAGCAGAACGAGCGAGCCGGGCCGTGGTCACCGTCGGCCGGGCCGCTCCGGGACGGCTCCCCGGCTCCCGCGGGGTCCTCCGGGCTCTCTTCGGGGTCCTCCGGGCTCCCTGCGGGTGTCTTCGCTCCCTCCGGGTGTGTTCGGGACGCGGGTAGGTTGAGCGGACCGGGCGCGGGAGCCGTATCCAGAGCGAGGCTCTCGCAGGGAGGAACAGATGAAGGTGACCCGACCGATGCTCGTGGCGGCCGCTGCCGCCGCGGCGGCAGCGCTGGCGCTGACGGGCTGTGGTGCCGGCGAAGACACGGAGAGCGGTGTACCGGTGACCGCGACCGGCAGCCTGGAGCACCTGGCCGCCGAGGTGAAGTGCACGCCCGACATGCAGACGGACGCCGACGAACTCCGGCAGGCGATCTGCAAGAACGCCGACGGCAAGTTCATCCTGCTGACCTTCGCCACCGACCGCGGCCAGCGCGAGTGGATCAACGGGGCCAAGGACTACGGCGGTCACTACCTGGTCGGCCGCAAGTGGGTGGCCGTGGGCGAGGAGACCAGCACCGTCACGGCGCTGCGGGACACGCTCGGCGGCGACATCGAGGAGGGCACGGACCACTCCGCGCACGAGCCCTCCAAGGGCGCGACGCACGCGGGGCACTGAGCTCCCGGTCACGGGACGCGGACAGCGCGAGAGGCCGGCGGTGAGGACTCCTCACCGCCGGCCTCTTTGCGCGCGGTCACACCGCCGGCCTCTCAGTGGCCGGTCGGACCGTCGCTCACTTGCACTTCTTGCCGGTGTTGATGCAGTTGACCATCTTGTTCATCGTGTTCTGGGAGAAGAAGTTGATGAAGTCGTTGTGGTCGGTGATCGGCTTGTGCAGGTTCTCCGGGAAGCTGTCCACCGCGTACGGGTTCACGACCTGCCCGTTCTGGATCTTGGGCGCCGGGACGTTGTAGACCAGCCGGACCTGGAGCTGCGGGATCGCCTTGAAACCGTTCGCGCAGGTGCCGTTCGCCTGCACGAATGCCACGTGCGTGCGGTGGTTGGCGCTGTCGATGTTCTGACCGTCCCAGCAGCTCTGGAAGTTGGTCGTGCGGACGACCTGGCTGCCCTGCGGGCAGATCG
Organism: Streptomyces sp. NPDC088766; assembly: GCF_044750845.1. Taxonomy (NCBI): domain Bacteria; kingdom Bacillati; phylum Actinomycetota; class Actinomycetes; order Kitasatosporales; family Streptomycetaceae; genus Streptomyces; species Streptomyces sp. NPDC088766. The sequence goes on from NZ_JBIVKQ010000013.1 coordinate 5,558, forward strand.
GGTACTTGTCCTCCAGCTGCACCTTGTTCTCGAAGCCGGTGCAGCTCCAGTTGACGTTGGCGTTGGCGTTGCCGTTGACGAAGGCCTTGGCGTCACCGGTGATGATGCGCAGTGCCGTCGGCATCGCGACGACCTTGCCCCGCTTGTTGCCGACGAACTTCAGCTGGGCCTGGGCCGGCTGGAGGATCTTGCCGACGTTGCCCTCCTTGCCGCCGCCGTCGTTGTTCTGGTCGAAGTCCTGCGAACCGTCCTGCACGCGCAGCACCGGCCAGAAGTACGACGACTTGTCGCCCTGGTTCTGGCAGCTGGTCCCGGCCGCGGCCAGCTCCTGGTCGCTGGCGAACGCGTCGTTGTTCTGGTTGCCGACGTAGTCGTGCAGGTGGTGCGCGCCGTTGGTGACACCGGGGGCGACGATCACGTTGTCCGTGTTGTGGTTGTCGTTGCCGTTGGTGCCGCAGGAGGTGGTGAAGGTGCCGCGCGATCCGCCGTTGCCGTTCGCGGCCAGACCGTTGGCCCCCACGCCGAGCTGGGCGTTCTGCTGGACCTTGGTGATGTCGACGAAGTCCGCAGCCGTCGGGCCGTTGCCGCCCTGGCCGCCGTTGCCCTGCTGGCCGCCGTTCTGCTGGCCGCCGTTGCCCTGCTGGCCGCCGTTCTGCTGACCGCCGTTGTTCTGGCCGCCGCCGTTCTGCTGGCCACCTCCGGCATTGGTCTGCGCGCCCTGCGTGGTGCAGGCGGCGAACTGGCTCAGGTCCTGGACCTGACCGCCCGCGCGCTGGATGTTGATGCGGATCCGGTCGATCGTGGCGGCCCGCTTCTCCTTCAGGGGGCCGACGATCGCGTTCTGCACGAAGCCCGCGTCATTGGCCTGCGCCTGGCGCGTGGAGGCGAGCCGGGCATAGGCCTCGGTGATCTGCTTGTCGAGGTTCGCCAGCTCCCTGTCGACCCCCGAACGCGCCCCGCCGGGCACGTTCGTCAGCTTCTGCCCCACATCCGGGCAGGAGATGGTGGCCACCTGCGCGGCGGCGGCCTTGGTCTGGTTCTGCGACGAGTTCTTCGACTCGTGCGCCGAAGCGTAGAAGTTCGCCCAGATCAGCCCGCCCCCACCGAGCGCTAGGGCCGCCGATGCTGCCACGGCCTTCGTGGCCATCGACGAACGGCGTTTACGTGTGTTGCGTCCCATGGAACTCCTCTGACTTCCTTGCGGGGCAGCATCGAGGCGCCCGACAGGAGTGAAGCGGCGCCTCTCCATACGCACGCCGCCCCGCAGGTGTTCAGCGGTCTCAGAAATTGATGAGAGACCCGTGGGACAATTCCACTTCAACTGTCTTACGAACAAAGGTGGTTGTGACGGTCACCGGTCCCGGTCCAGATAGGCCAGCACGGCGAGGACCCGCCGGTTGTCGTCGTCCGAGACCTCGAGGCCCAGCTTGATGAAGATGTTGGCGGTGTGCTTCGCCACGGCCCGCTCGGTGACGACCATCTTCGCGGCGATCGCCGTGTTCGACCGGCCCTGCGCCATCAGCTCCATCACCTCCCGCTCGCGCGGCGTCAGCCGGGCCAGCGGCCGGTCGTCACCGCGCCGGGCCAGCAACTGCTGGATCACCTGCGGGTCCATCGCCGTCCCGCCCGCCGCGACCCGCCGTACGGCGTCCACGAACTGCTCCGCGTCGAAGACCCGGTCCTTCAGCAGATAACCGACCCCGCCGCTGCCGTCGGCGAGCAGCTCGCGCGCGTACAGCTGTTCCACGTGCTGGGACAGGACCAGCACCGGCAGCCCGGGCCGCTCCCGCCGGGCCCGCAGCGCGCACTGGAGGCCCTCGTCGGTGTGGGTCGGCGGAAGCCGGACGTCGACGACGGCGACGTCCGGCTCCAGTTCGGCGAGGGCCCGTTCCAGCTCGGGTCCGCTCTCGACGGCGGCGGCCACCTCGAAGCCGAACGCCTCCAGGAGCCGGACGAGTCCGTCCCGCAGCAGGAACAGGTCTTCGGCTAGGACAACGCGCACGGAATCTCCATGGTCACCATGGTGGGGCCGCCCGCCGGGGAGCTGACGGCCAGGACGCCGTCGAATGTACCCAGTCGCCGCTCGACCCCGGCCAGCCCCGACCCGGCGCCGATCGCCGCGCCGCCCTTGCCGTTGTCCGTGACGGAGATCCGCAGGTGGCCGTCCGCGTGGTGCACGTCGATCCAGATCCGGTCGGCACCGGAGTGCTTGACCGCGTTGGTGAGCACCTCGCTGACCGCGAAGTACGCGGCCGACTCCACGGGGGCGTCCGCCCGGCCGGGCAGCTCCACGGTCACCTCGGTGGCCGTCGGCATCCGCAGCGCCAACGCCCGTACGGCGTCGCCCAGTCCGCGCTCGGCGAGCACCGGCGGATGGATGCCGCGCACCAGGTCGCGCAGTTCGGCGAGGGCGTCGGCGGAGGACCGGCGGGCCTGCGCGAGGAGCAGCTTGGCCTGCTGGGGGTCCTTGTCGACGAGCATCTCCACGGTCCCGAGATCCATGCCCATCGCCACCAGACGGGCCTGGGCGCCGTCGTGCAGGTCGCGCTCGATGCGCCGCAGCTCGGAGGCCGAGGTGTCCACGGCGTCCCGCCGCGTCCGCGTCAGCACCCGCACCCGCTCCGCGAGTTCGGCCTGGGTCGGGGTGAGGACGGCTCGGGTGAGCCGGAAGTGGAGCCGGAGGGCGCCGACCGCGTACCGGTGGGCGACGACGAGCAGGACGGCGCCCAGGGCGGCGGCGCCGAAGGCGGACGCCTGACCGCTGACCGGGACGAAGCCGTACCAGTACGGTCCGTACTCGCCGTACGCCCCGGCCGTCATGGTCCGCCACAGTCCGGCCGCCAGCGCGAACCCCTCCAGCGGATAGAGGACCAGCACGGCCGGCAGCAGCGCCGTCACGAACCCCGCCGTCATGTCCACCTGCAGCCACCGCAGGTCCCGCCAGGTCGCCGGGTCCCGCAGCAGCGCGTAGGTGCGCGTCCACGGGTTGGCGGTGTCGGGTACCGGCCGGTACGCCGACGGGATGCGCACCCCGCCCCACCGCTCGGCGAGCGCACGCCGCCGGTCGGCGAAGGCCCGCACTCCCTTGACCACGTACGGCGTGGTGAGGACCCCGACCCCGAGCGGTATCAGCGCCAGGGAGACGAGGAAGAGGCAGAAGCCCAGGACGGCCGGCGGCAGCGATCCCACGGCCAGCACGAGCCCCCGCCCGGCGGCGAGCAGCATCCCACGCGCCCTCGGACCGACGTCGCCGCTCTTGGTGTTGGTGTTCATGCCGTCAGTCTGGCCGAGCCGCGGGCCGGCGGTCACTGGCCCGAAGCCCCCGGTCAGGGGGTGGGGCCAGGTACACCCCCGGCCCGCACGGCCGCCGCGAGCACCTTCGCCTCCACCTCCGGGTCCAGGCCCTTCCGCGTCCGGTCCGGGCGCTGCGGTGCCTCGCCGCCGATCTCCCGCAGCCACCGCCAGGTGTCGGCGACGGTCTCCCCGACCGGCCGGCAGCTCAGGCCGGTGGCGAGGGCCCGGGAGACGTCCGCCGCGTGCAGGGCGTCGTGCAGGTCGCTGTCCGGCGGCACCCACACGGGCAGTTGGGTCCACGGCTCGATGCCCGCGGCGAGGACGGTCTCCGGCGCGGTCCAGTGCAGTTCGGCCGGACCGCCGGTGACCCGCACGCACGCCTCCAGCAACTCGCCCATGGTCGCGTGTCCCTGAGGGCTCATCAGGTTGAACGGGCCGCTCGCTCCCCGCTCCACCGCCCCGAGGATCCACTCGGCGAGGTCACGGACGTCGACGTACTGCAGGGGCAGTTCGCGCGGCCCCGGCGCCAGGACCGGGCCGCCGCGCGCGATCCGGGTCAGCCACCAGGGCAGCCGGCCGACGTTCTCGTACGGCCCGAGAATCAGCCCGGCCCGCACCAGCAAGGAGTCCGCCGCCCCGAACGCGTCCACGGCCGCCAGCTCGCCGCCCCGCTTGTCGCGGGCGTAGTCGCTTCGCTCCGCGTCGGCTTCGGCGCCCTCGACCAGCGGCGCGTCCTCGGTGTACCCGGCGGGCGGCGCCCAGGCGTACACCGAGCAGCTCGACACGTACACGTACCGGCCGGCGCGGCCCCGCAGCAGCCGCGCCGCCTCGCGCACGGCGCGGGGCGCCGCCGACCAGGTGTCGACGACGGCGTCCCACTCGCCGTCCTCCAGCGCGGCGAGGCCGCCGGGCACGGTCCGGTCGCCGGCCAGGGTCAGCGCGCCGGGGACGGACGCGTGCCGCCCCCGGTTGAAGGCCGTCACCTCCCAGCCGCGCCCGAGGGCCGCCTCGACGACGGCCCGTCCCGCGAACTCCGTACCACCCAGCACCAGAAGTCTCATGCCGGTGACTGTGCCCGGTCCGCCGCCGGGAGGGAACCGTGCTCTGCCGTCAGCAGAGGATCACGAGCCGGTCGGCGGCGTGTACTTGTAGCCCACCCGGCGCACCGTCTGGATCGCCCGGCGGTGTTCCGCGCCCAGCTTGCGGCGCAGCCGGGCGATGTGGACGTCGACGGTACGGCCGTCGCCCACATGCCCGTAGCCCCACACGGTGGTGACGAGCCGGTCGCGGGTGTGCACCCGGTTCGGGTGTGCGACGAGATGTGCGAGCAGCTCGAACTCCAGGTAGGTCAGGTCGAGTTCCCGCCCGCTCACCCACGCGGTGCGCTGCACGGGGTCGATCCGCACGACCGCCTCACCGGCGGCCGGGGCCTCGTCGGGCACCGGCCGGTCGGGGACCGCGGCGAACGGGAACGGCGGCTGCTGGTCGGCCGGGACGAGCACCAGGTAGCCGATCATCGGCGGCTGCCCCGGCAGGGTGGGCAGGACGTGCTGGGGAGCGGGCAGCCAGGTGGCACCCGGCGGCAGGAAGTCCGGGACGTCCACGACCTCGTCGCGGTCCACCGCACGGAGGCGGTGCCGGGCCGGGGCGGGGAGGGCCGGGCCGGGGCGGGTGGAGGCGTTGGACAGGGAACGAGTGGTCGCCATGAGAGGTCAGCTCTTTCGCGCGAGAGGTTCGTCAGGAGGCGACGGCCGCGATTCGTGGTCGGGCCCGTCGGGGGACGTACGTCGGTCGCGCCGGCCGAAGACCGGGGGGTACGGCTTTAGAGGGCCGGCGCGTTCGTCGCGCGGCGACACACCCGGTCGAAGTCGTGGTGCTGACGGGAAGGCCAGAACGGCTCGAGGTCGTGGTGACCCGTCGCGGTGTGCTGCTGGAAGCCGGCCATGGGTTCATTGAAGCAGACACCGGCCCCGGACAGGGGAGTCCTCTCACTGCTTGGACGCGTTCCCGGCCGGAAACCGGACAAGGGGCGCCCGCCGGTGGCGGGCGCCCCTTCCGGGCGGACTGCGGGCCGGACCCGTAGGCGATCCGGGTTCCGGTTCCGTCAGGAGTGCGGGATCAGACCTGGCCGGCCTTCTCCAGCGCGGAGCAGCAGGTGTCCACGATCAGGCGGGTCACCAGGTACGGGTCCACGTTGGCGTTCGGGCGGCGGTCCTCGATGTAACCCTTGCCGTCCTTCTCGACCTGCCACGGGATGCGGACCGAGGCGCCACGGTTGGAGACACCGTAGGAGTACTCGTTCCACGGGGCGGTCTCGTGCAGACCGGTCAGGCGGTCGTCGATGCCGGCGCCGTAGTTCTTGACGTGGTCGAGGGGCTTGGAGCCCTCGCCGAGCGACTCGCACGCGGTGATGATCGCCTCGTACGTCTCGCGCATCGCCTTGGTGGAGAAGTTGGTGTGCGCACCGGCGCCGTTCCAGTCGCCCTTGACCGGCTTGGGGTCGAGGGTGGCGGCGATGTCGAAGTCCTCGGCGGTGCGGTAGAGCAGCCAGCGGGCCACCCACAGCTGGTCGGAGACCTCCAGCGGGGAGAGCGGGCCGACCTGGAACTCCCACTGGCCGGGCATGACCTCGGCGTTGATGCCGGAGATGCCGAGGCCCGCCTTCAGGCAGTTGTCCAGGTGCGCCTCGACGACGTCACGGCCGAAGATCTCGTCGGCGCCGACACCGCAGTAGTAGCCGCCCTGCGGGGCCGGGAAGCCGCCCTTGGGGAAGCCGAGCGGGTAACCGTCCTTGAAGAAGGTGTACTCCTGCTCGATGCCGAAGATCGGCTCCTGCGCGGCGAACTTCTCGGCGACCTCGGCCAGCGCGGCACGGGTGTTGGACTCGTGCGGCGTCATGTCGATGTTGAGGACCTCGCACAGCACGAGGATGTCGTCGCCGCCGCGGACCGGGTCGGGACAGGTGAAGACCGGCTTGAGGACACGGTCCGAGGCGTGGCCCTCGGCCTGGTTCGTGGACGACCCGTCGAAGCCCCAGATCGGCAGCGCGTCCAGACCCGCGGGCTCACCCGTGATGATCTTGGTCTTGGAGCGGAGCTTGGCGGTCGGCTGGGTGCCGTCGATCCAGATGTACTCAGCCTTGAAGGTCACGGGCCACTTCCTTCGGGGGTGGGTCAGACGCACTTGCGGGTGCTGCGGCGCTGCGGCACTGGGGCGCCGCACTCGATGCCGGGCAGCCTGTCAACAGGCGATTTCCCGGTCATTGCTCGCATGTGAACCCCGTGTTACCTGGTGGTTCTGTGGTCCGGCTCACGGTGTGAGGGCGACGGCCCGGCCCGGAGGCGCCGTTCGCGGCCGTGGTCGCGGGTGCGCCGGTGCGGGCGCGGGGGCCTCGTGCGCGAGGGGAACGCGGGGGTCTCGTATGCGGGGCCTCGTGTGTGGGGACCTCGTGCGCGAGGGGAGCGGCGACGCCGCCACGGGGCGGCCGGCGGGCGCCCCGCCGCCCCGGCCGCGGGGCCCGGACGTGCCGGTCCCGCTGTCCGTGGCCGCGGACAGCGGGACCGGTGACACGTACGTCTCTTCCCGACGTCACCCCACCTTCTCGATCAGGGCCCGGCGGATGAGGAACTTGCCGGGCTCGCGGACCTGCTCGAAAGCCGCGTTGTTCAGCAGCGCGCAACTGCCGGAGACCGAGGTCACCTCGACGGTCGTGGACTTGTTGTTGTCCAGGTTGGTGACCTTGAGCTTCGTCCCCGGCGGGAACTGGTTGCTGGACGCGGCAGGGGCGCCCGCCTCACCGGAGAGGGTGACGGTCGAGCCGTTGCAGACCTGCCGGCCGGAGGCGGCGCCCGTGTTCCCCGTGTTCCCTGCGTTTCCCGTGTTTCCGGTGTTCCCGGCCGGGGCGCTCTGCGGCGGCTGGGCGGGCCGGGTGGCCTGCTGCCCGCCGCCCTGCTGGTTGCCCTGCGCCGGCTGCGTCGCCTGGGAGCCCTGAGCCGACTCCCCAACGACGCAACCCGACGCCTTCTGCTGCACCTTGATCTGCTCGACGACCGCCTCCCGGTTGGCGATCCGGGCCGCGGACTGCGCGTCCGGTTCCGCCCGCTGGTCGGCGATGAACCGCTGGTTGTTGCCGAGGGCGGTGGCGAGCCCCTGGCAGACGGTCGACCCGGCGGCCGTCTGCGGGCTCTGCGCGGCGTTCGAGGTGGCCGCCATGACGAAGGCGCCACCTCCCGCCACCGTCGCGGCGCCCACCAGCAGCGCGATCTTCTTCTTCGTACCGAGAGTTCTCCTGCGCGACATCCGCGCCTCCTGAGAGGTAGGGGAGCGTACGCCGCTATGTACGAGATACCGAACGAGGGTGCTCAGTGGCCGCCGACGTCAAATGGTGTGGCGTGCGTCACGCGGGCGTCCCCCTGTCCGGTGACCCGCTCAGCCGTTCTCCCCGTCCTCGTGATCCACCACCGTCTCCTTGACGTGCCGCAGCAACCCCTCCGTCTGGGAGGTGAGTTCGGCCTCGCCGGTCTGCGAGCCGTCGCCCCACTGGCCGTTGGCGAACACCACCGAACGGACCGTCATCACCCGCCGGAACACCCCGGCCGAACCCGGCGGCACCGTCGGCATGCCGGCCTCGGGCGGCGGGTCCAGCGAGACCACCTGGTAGGTGACCGGGTCCATCGAGGCCATCATGAACACCCTGGTGGCGTCCTCGACGCGGGCGAAGCTCAGCACGCTCACCGTGATCTGCGAGCGCCGGTCCGCGTCCGTGAAGAGCGCCGCCGTCAACCGGGAGCACGGCTCGCCCTGTTCGATCAGCTCGGCCAGCTCCGCCGACATGCCGCGGGCGCAGTCGGTGGTGGTGGCGAGATCGACCCGGGTGTAGCGCGAGCCGTCCCCGACGCGGACGTTCTTCGCCGGGAACGCCTGCTCCGGCCGGATGACCGGCCGGGCGAGCAGCGAGGGCAGGGTGCTCGGGGCGCCGGAGGGCAGGGACGCGTCGACGGACGGGACGACCGGGCCCGATCCGGTCGCGGTGGCCGCCGGGGGAGCGGCGGCCGGGCCGCCCCCGCCCTCCCCGCCGTCCCGGTCTGCCGCCATCACGGCACCGGCCGCGACGGCGGCGGCCAGGACGACACCGGTCCCGGCGGCCACGAGCCGCCGGTTGCGCCGGCGCCGGCGTATCCGGTCCTGCTCGATCCGGCCCTGTTCGATCCGGTTCTGCTCGATCCGGTCCTGCTCGGCCGCGAACCGGGCGTACGGGTCGGGCGGTCCGTACGGGAATCCTTGATCACCGAAGGTCATGGCGGCGGAGGGTAACAGCGCGGCCGCCCCGACTCCCGCCGCCCGACGAATCGTTCGCAGGCGGACTAACGGGACAGAGCCTCCCGTACGGCCTCGTCCGTGCGGGCCACCACCGCCGTGCCGTCCCCGGCGGTGATGATCGGGCGCTGGACGAGCCGGGGATGCCCGGCGAGCGCCGCGATCCAGCGCCCGCGCGCTGCGGCGTCCCGCGGCCACTCCCTCAGCCCCAGCTCCTCGGCCTCGGCCTCCTGGGTGCGGGTGATGTCCCACGGCTCCAGCCCGAGGCGGTCGAGTACGGCGCTGATCTCGTCCTCGCTCGGTACGTCCTCCAGGTAGCGGCGGACGGTGTAGTCGGCGCCCTCGGCGTCGAGGAGGGTGAGGGCGCTGCGGCACTTGGAACAGGCGGGGTTGATCCAGATCTCCATGCCGGTCACGGTAGCCGGAAACAGGGCCGAAAGCCCTTCTGGCCAGGGGCTTTTGTCAGTGGTGGGCAGTAGAATGGAAGCAGTGTTCGAGGGTTCCGCCGGAGGTGCCGGCCGGGGCCCTGACCGCGACAGGAGGATGCCTGTGCCCGCTGCCGCACTCAAGACGAAGCGACCTGTCCAACTCGACCTGCCCTACGTGCCCGTGGAGAAGCGGCCGCTGCCGCCCGGACGGCCCCGCGACTGGTACGTCACGCACAACCGGCGCCTCAAGGCCATGCGCCTCGCGATAGCCCTCCTGGACCTGGGCGTCTACCTGCCCAGCCAGGCCCGCAACGAGAAGATCCGCAGCACGGCCCGGCTCATCGGCGTGCACCCGCCGTCGGACACGACGTGCCACATGGTGCGGGCGCTGATGCGCTACAGCAGGTGAGGGCGGCGCCGGGTGCCGCCCCGCACGGCACCCGGCGCGCCACGACCCTCCCCTCCGGGGGTTCCGCCCCCGCTCCCGCCGGCCCGGACAGCGCCTCGTACCCCCACTGCCCGCCCCCGCCGGCGACGGCCCCCCGCGTCACCCGTTCGCCGGACCCGGCGTGCGGAGGCCCCCCGCCGGGCCTTCACTGCGATCAAGCCCATACACACGCAGTCGTAGGCACCCGTGCACAGCCGTACGCACGCGTGGGCGTGCACGCGAGCAGGGAGGCCAGTCGTGATGCAGAGGCGGCTCACATGACCACCCCCGCCGACCGCGCCCGCCGCGGCCGGGACGCCCGCAAACGCGCGTCACGCTCCGCGCACGCCTACTGGCTTCCGTCCGTCGACCGCCCCGACCCCGTCGCCGTACTGGAGCGTCAGGGCCGCGACCGGCTGACCGAACTGCTGCCGATCCGGTACGGGCGGATGGCCGCCTCGCCGTTCGCCTTCCTGCGCGGCTCGGCCGCCGTGATGGCCGCCGACCTGGCCGCCGGACAGCACACGGGGCTGACCGTGCAACTGTGCGGCGACGCGCATCTGCTCAACTTCGGCCTGTACGCCTCCCCGGAGCGCGCCCTCCTCTTCGACCTCAACGACTTCGACGAGACGTTCCCCGGCCCCTTCGAGTGGGACGTCAAACGCCTCGCCGCCTCCGTCGCCGTCGCCGCGCGCGAGAACGGCCACAGCGAGGCCAAGGCCCGCCGGGCCGCCCTGGAGACCGCCGCCGCCTACCGCACCGCCGTCCGACGGCTGTCCGGCCTCGGTGAACTCGCCGTCTGGTACGAGCGCATCGAGGCCGACCGCCTGCTGCCGCTGATCCGCTCCGCCCGCCGCCGCGGGCGCGCCGAGGCCAGCCTCACCCGCGCCCGCCGCCGCACCGGTCTGCAGGCCCTCGACCGGCTGACCGAGGTGGTCGACGGACGCCGCCGCATCGTGCACGACCCGCCGCTGCTCGAACCGGCCGGCGCCTCCGACTCCGCCGCCCTGCGAAAGATCTTCAGCGACTACCGCTCCACCCTCTCCGAGGAACGCCGCCTGCTTCTCGACCGTTTCCGCTACGTCGACGCCGCCCGCAAGGTGGTCGGCGTCGGCAGCGTCGGCACCCGCTGCTTCGTCGTCCTGCTCACCGGCCGCGACACCGACGACCCGCTGTTCCTCCAGATCAAGGAGGCCCGCCCGTCCGTGCTGGAGGAGCACCTGCCGAGCGGGGCGTACGTCCACCCCGGCCACCGGGTCGTCGCCGGTCAGCGGCTCCTGCAGGCGGCGAGCGACATCTTCCTGGGCTGGATGACCGGGCCGCAGGGGCGCGCCTTCTACTGGCGGCAGCTGCGCGACATGAAGGGCTCCGCCGACGTCGCCGGCATGACCCCGGCCGACCTGGCCGCGTACGCCCGGCTGTGCGGCACGGCCCTGGCCCGCGCGCACGCCCGCTCCGGCGACCGCATCGCCATCGCCGGGTACCTCGGGGGCGCCGACACCTTCGAACGCGCCGTGGCCGACTTCGCCCTCGCCTACGCCGACCAGACCGCCGCCGACCACGCGGCCCTGGGCGCGGCGATCGCGGCGGGAGTCCTGCCCGCCGCCCCCGGAGTGTGAACGGCCCCTCACGCGTACGCCTCCAACAGCCCCGCCACGTAAGCCTCCAGCCGCCCGCCGAGCACCTCCGCCGTCAGGTCGGTCCGGCCCAGCTCGCGCCACGGCCCCGCCAGTTTCGCCGCGTCGGGGCAGTGGGCCAGGGCGTCGAGCAGCCGCCAGTACAGGTGGTCGGCGCCGTCGGCGAGGCCGTGTCCGCCGTGCGCCTCGTAGCGCTCCCGGAAGCCCAGACCGTGGGCGGGACCGTGCAGCAGGGCCAGCGCCGTGGAGCAGTGCGCAAGGTCCAGGTCGGCGGGGCCCCACGAGGTCTCCACCCAGTCGACGACCCCGCTGACGCGCAGCCCGTCGCCCGCTCCGTCGAACAGCACGTTGCCGGGATGGAAGTCCCGGTGCAGGAAACGCCCCTCGTGGGCCGGTGGTTCGCGGCGGATCACGTCGACCGCCCGCTCCCACACCGCCCCGGCAGGCGCACGGACCCGCTCCGGGGACGTCCAGGCCTGGTAGGTCCGCGGGCGCTCGCCGGGGGTGACGGCGTGGACCCGGACGAGCTGGGCCGCGAGCAGGTCCAGCCGGCGCTCCAGGTCCTCCTCGTCGACCCGCACCCGGCCGGGCAGCGACGACATCAGCAGGCTGGGGTGGTCGCACAGTTCGCCCGCCGCGTCGACGGCGAGCAGTCGCGCCGCCGGGACGCCCTCCTGCCCCGCGAGCAGCGTCAGCACGTCCGCCTCGCGCGCCAGCAGCCCCGGCGCGTGACGGCGGAAGAAGGGTTTCACGAACGTCCGCAGCACCAGGCGCGTGCCGTCGTCCAGGGTGAGCCGGCGCATCTGCGAACTCCAACCGCCTTGCAGCCGACGGGAGTCGACGACCGTCCGGCCGCCCGGCAACTGCCCGGCCAGCCAGGCGCGGGTCGCCGTCCAGCCGTCCTCGCCGAGGCCGGTGAGGACGGCACTGACGAACTCCCGCCGGTCATCGGGGTGATCGCGCAGCCACGCACCCACCTGGTGGTCGGCGTCCGGCAGTTCGAACCGGGTGTACTGGGAACGGGCGGCCAGCGCGTCCTGCACCGCCTCCGTGACCTCCGCCGGGATCACCGCGTCGGTCCCCGGGACGGCGAGTACCGCCCGGCCCTCGTACGCCCGCAGGACGTCGAACGCCGGCGCCGCCCGCCAGCTCCCCGGCGTCCGGATGATCGCGCTGAACCGTCCTGCCCCGCTCCCGGCCGCGCCCGCTCGGGAGGGACCTCCCCCGTCCCCGAACGGCACGTCCCACGCCTCGGCCGCGTACACCGCGGGCGCGCACAGGCCGAGGGCCGCGACCCGGCCCCCGTAGTGGGCGGTGAGGTCGGCCACCGTCTGGCCGCTCATGCTGAACCCCACGAGCACCAGCGGTCCGCCCCGTGGCACGTACGCGTCGATCACCGCCACGGCCTGCTCGAAGCGGCGCCGCAGGCTCGACTCCCGCAGCGCGCCGGTGCTTTCGCCGTGGCCGGAGAAATCGAGGGCGAGGGCGTGGCAGCCCCGCGCCGTGAACTCGCCGAGCAGCGGCAGCAGTCGTTCCTTGCTGCTGCGGCCGGCCCCGTGCAGGACGACGGCGGTGGCCGCTGCCGGGCCCTTGCCGCCGTCGCCGTACACACCGCTGAGTCGTTCACCGTCGTGCTCGTGCCGGAAGGCCTGGTGAGGGAAGCCGGAGAACTCGCTCATCAACCCATTCACTCATGTTCACGCACGGGCGGTCACGCCGTCGGAGACGCAGTCTCCGCCCCGGGCGTCCGGGCCGCCCTGACCGCCTCCCGCAGATGCTCCTCCTCCGCCTTGCTCAGCGAGGTCTGCACCAACTGCCCGCCGAACGGGGCGATCTGCGGGATCACCTTGTCCCCGGCCGCGTGCTCGACCAGGACGAAGAGGGCCGCGGCACCGGGCCGCAGGTTCTGGCTGAGGTCCCTCATGAAGTCGTCGTCGATACCGGTGTCGGTCAAGGAGCCTCCGGCCGCTCCGGCCGCCGCGCCCACCGCCGCCCCGAGCAGCGGGGCCAGGAACAGCAGTCCGATCACCCCGCCCCACACGGCGCCGCCCGCCGCGCCCACCGCCGTGTGGTTCACCGCCTGGTGCAGTTTGATCCTGCCGTCGTCGCGCCGCTCGACGACCACCGCGTCCTCCAGCTCGACCAGATGCTGCTTGGACAGCTCGAACAGCTTGTCGCGCACCTGGTTCGCGGTGGCGAGGTCGTCGTAGGCGACGACGAAGAGATTGCTCATCAGGGCACCCCTTTTGGTCTTTTGTATGCCGTTTCGGCCGACTCTAGGTGCCGCGAAAAGGAGATGCACGTCGAGTCACCGCATCCCTACTCTGAGGAGACCCCCGCCCCTCACCCCCACCACCCGGCACACCCGTCCGTCCCTGCCCAGGAAGGAGGCACACCATGGGCACCGTCGTCCTCTCCGGCACCGTCGTCCTGGTGGTCCTGGGATTCGGCAACCACCTGTACTGGCTCGCCGCGATCGCCGTCCTCTACCTGTACGCGCGCCACGGCCGCGGCTCGTCGTCGTCCTGGTCGTCGGCGTCGTCCTCGTCGGCGGTGTCCGGTCCGGTCGCCGGCTCCGCGCAGGGCTCCGCCCCCGCGTCCGCGCCGACGTCGTACAAGGCCTACCGGGCACGCCGTGACCAGCAGGCCGAGTGGGAGCGCCGCTACGCCCGCGAGCGCGGCGGCAGGTAGGAAGCGCAGGGCCGCTTCCGCGCAGCGGCTTCCCCGCACCGGCCGGCGCCACCCCTCACAGGCCGGGCGCGCCCCACAGCGGGTACCAGCGGCCGAGGTCCTCCTCGGTCCGCAGGTCGCTCGCGAGGGCCGCCCTCACCTGGAGCTCCAGCGAGCTGTCGCGCCGCTGCCCCCCGCCGGGCAGCGGTGCGAACGGGTAGAAGGAGCCGCGCTTGTACAGGTACACCAGCGCCAGCCGCCGCCCGCCCCGGTCCTCGAACCCCGCGAGCGAGCACAGCAACTGCGGGCCGAAGCCGTTGGCCTCCATCGCGCTGTTCACCGCGTGCAGATCGTTGACCAGCTGCGGGAGTTCGCCGGGGGAGCGGAGGGAGACCAGCCAGGAGTAGCCGTAGTCGTCCCGCAGCAGCCGCACCGGGGGCCCGGTGCGCTCGGTGTCCGCGTCCAGCAGGGCCTGGACCTCGCGGTGCGTCTGCTCGAACGCCGACCCCTCGACCGTCGCGAAGCACACCGCGCCCTGCCCGGTCGGCGTGAACCCGGCCGCCGCCTCCAGCGTCACCGCAGCCGACGGCAGCGCGAACAACTGGTCGAGGTCGGGTGCGACCGGCTTCGACCGGCCGAGCAGGATGTCCAGCAGCCCCATTCAGTCCGCCTTCCCCGGGACGGCGGCCTCGCCCAGTTCGGCCGAGATCCGCCCCAGCTGCGCCAGCCGCTGCTCCAGGCTCGGGTGGGTGGAGAACAGCCGCGCGAGACCCGGGCCGGAGCCCAGCGCCGGGGTGAAGTAGAACGCGTTGAACGCCTGGACCGTCCGCAGGTCCTCCGAAGGGATCCGCACGATGTCCCCGGTGACCTTCGTCAGGGCGGAGGCCAGCGCCGAGGGCCGCCCGGTCAGCAGTGCCGCCGCCCGGTCCGCCGCCAGCTCCCGGTACCGGGACAGGGACCGGATCAACAGGAAGCTGATCGCGTACACGGCCGCCGAGACACCCATGACGGCGGCGAACACCGCCGCGGTGTTCTGGTCCCTGCGCGCACCGCCGAACACCTGGCTGTAGAAGGCGAACCGCACGACCAGCCCCGCGATCACACCGAGGAACGAGGCGACCGTGATCACGGCGACGTCCTTGTGCGCCACGTGCGACAACTCGTGCGCGAGCACGCCCTCCAGTTCCGCCGGCTCCAGCCGCCGCAGCAGCCCGGTGGTCACGCACACCACCGCGTGACCGGCATCGCGGCCGGTGGCGAACGCGTTCGGCATGTTGATCTCCGACACGGCGACCACCGGCCTCGGCATGTCCGCCAGCGCGCTCAACCGGTCGACCACGGCGTACAGCTCGGGATACTCCTCCCGCTCCACCACCCGCCCCCGCATCGCGAACAGTGCGATCCGGTCGGAGAACCAGTACTGCGCGCCGAGGAACCCCGCCGCGACCACGACCACCAGTACCCACGACTTCAGCAACACGACCAACGCGGCGACGAACGCCACGTACAGCAGCCCGAGCAGGAACAGCGTGACCGTCATCCGCACGGTCAGGCCCCGGTCGCTGCGAAAGCGACTCCTCATCCGTACCACCACCCACAGTCAGGCACTCGCCCCACTGCAAGTGTGCACCTTGACCGCCCACGACGCGGTCGTCGTCCGCTCCGGAAGCCGCAGAGGCGGCAGAGGCCACAGAGGCGGTAGAGGCCGGTGACCCCGGCCCGGTCCGGTGCGACCAAGCCCGGCGCTCGTCTGCCGGCAGGACGGTGCCGGCCCGGCCCCAGGGTCTTTCGCCCGGACCGGGCCGGACCCCGCGAGCCCGGCATGACCCGGACGAGAGGTCCTAGCATGGAGGCATGGGCGGCGACCTGCTCACGCTCTTCCTCTGCGGTGACGTCATGCTCGGCCGGGGCGTCGACCAGATCCTCCCGTACCCCGGCGGCCCGGCCCTGCGGGAGCGGCACATCAAGGACGCCCGCGCCTACGTGGAGCTGGCCGAGGCGGCCCACGGTCCGATACCGGTGCCGGCCGACTTCGCCGGGCCGTGGGGAGAGGCCCTGCCGCTGCTCGACGAGGCGGCCCCGGACGCCCGGGTGATCAACCTGGAGACGGCTGTCACGAGGCACGACGGGTTCGCGCCGGGCAAGGAGGTCCACTACCGGATGAACCCGGCCAACCTGCCCTGTCTCACCGCCGCCCGTCCCGATGTCTGCGTCCTGGGCAACAACCACGTCCTGGACTTCGGCCGCCCGGGCCTGGCGGAGACGCTCGACGCCCTGGCCGGGGCCGGGCTGCGCACCGCGGGGGCCGGACGGGACGCCGACGAGGCATGCCGGCCGGCGGTCGTCCCGCTCGGTACGGGCGCCCGGCTGCTGGTCTTCTCCGTCGCCCTGCCCTCCAGCGGCGTCCCCTCCGCCTGGGCGGCGACGGCGGACCGGAGCGGCGTCGCCTTCGCCGACGGGCCGACGGACGCCGTGGCCCACACGGTGGTCCAGCGGGTCAGGCAGGTGAAGCGGCCCGGGGATCTGGCGGTCGTGTCGGTGCACATGGGCTCCAACTGGGGTTATCTCGTCCCCCGTGAGCAGGCGGCCTTCGCCCGCGCGCTCGTCGACGGCGGGGCGGACGTCGTGCACGGCCACTCCTCGCACCACATCCGGCCGCTGGAGGTCCACCGGGGCAGACTGATCCTGCACGGCTGCGGCGACTTCATCGACGACTACGAGGGCATCACCGGCTACGAGGAGTACCGGGACGACCTGCGGCCCGCCCACCTGGCCACCCTGGAACCGGACACCGGCCGGCTCGTCGCCCTGCGGATCGTCCCCTTCCGGGCCCGGCGGATGCGCCTGTGGCACGCCCCGCCCACGGACACCCGCTGGATGTCCGCACTTCTCGCCCGGATCACCTCCGGTTTCCGTCCGCCGACCGGCCCCTGTGCCGACGGCGGCATCACGCTCAGGCCGGAGCCGGGTGGCTGACGGGGGAGTGGTGCATTCCGACGGGCGGCGGCGAAGGCGTCCGGCGACGCGGTGGGGGCACCCTCGGCCGAAGGCCGGGGGACATCGGCGACCTGCGACGACGCCGCCGGCGGTTCGTCCTCCCGGGGAGCGCGTGCCGGGCCCCGCGTCCGCGGAGTGATCCGAACGAAAGACCCTAGTGGGGCGCCTGGAACCGCGCGTACCCCAGCAGCAGGATCACCGCGGCGACGCACCCCAGGACGATCGCCGTCGACGTCCAGGACGACCGGCGGGGCGTTCGCGGGCCGGGGTCGGCCCGGAAGGGCTGGGGCTCGGGCGGGTTCTCCTTCCAGCGGGCGGCCAGCATCCGGGCGCGCGCCGACGGCTCCTTGTGTTCCGCGCTGTCGGCCCACTTGAGGTCGAACTCCCGCTCGGCGTCGTCCTGTCGGGACATCCCCGTCTCTCCCCGTCACCCTCGTCGAACAGCCGTGCCAGAAACCATACGACGGCGCCCCCGGCCCTGGGAAACCAGGAACGGGGGCGCGGCCCGCCAGGCCGACGGCCTGGCGGTTCGATCACACGTCGAAGTACAGCTCGAACTCGTGCGGGTGCGGACGCAGCTGGAGCGGCGCGATCTCGTGCGTGCGCTTGTAGTCGATCCACGTCTCGATCAGGTCGGGCGTGAAGACGTCACCGGCGAGCAGGAACTCGTGGTCGGACTCGAGACGGTCCAGGACGGCCGACAGCGAGGTCGGGACCTGCGCGACGTTCGCGTGCTCCTCGGGAGCCAGCTCGTAGAGGTCCTTGTCGATCGGCTCGGCCGGCTCGATCTTGTTCTTGACGCCGTCCAGACCCGCCATGAGGAGGGCGGAGAACGCCAGGTACGGGTTGCCGGAGGCGTCGGGCGCGCGGAACTCGACGCGCTTGGCCTTCGGGTTCGAGCCCGTGATCGGGATACGCATCGCGGCGGAGCGGTTGCGCTGCGAGTACACCAGGTTGACCGGGGCCTCGAAGCCGGGGACCAGGCGGTGGTAGGAGTTCACCGTCGGGTTGGTGAAGGCCAGCAGCGACGGGGCGTGCTTGAGGATGCCGCCGATGTAGTAGCGGGCCATGTCCGACAGGCCCGCATAACCGGCCTCGTCGTAGAACAGCGGGGAGCCGCCGCTCCACAGCGACTGGTGCACGTGCATGCCCGAGCCGTTGTCGCCGAAGATCGGCTTCGGCATGAAGGTCGCGGTCTTGCCGTTGCGCCAGGCGACGTTCTTCACGATGTACTTGAACAGCTGAAGGTCGTCGGCCGCGGCGAGCAGCGTGTTGAACTTGTAGTTGATCTCGGCCTGGCCGGCGGTGCCCACCTCGTGGTGCTGGCGCTCGACCTGGAGGCCGGACGCGGCCAGCTCCAGGGAGATCTCCGCACGCAGGTCGGCGAAGTGGTCGACCGGCGGGGTCGGGAAGTAGCC
This sequence comes from Streptomyces sp. NPDC088766, assembly GCF_044750845.1. Classification (NCBI taxonomy): domain Bacteria; kingdom Bacillati; phylum Actinomycetota; class Actinomycetes; order Kitasatosporales; family Streptomycetaceae; genus Streptomyces; species Streptomyces sp. NPDC088766. The sequence continues at coordinate 23,745 of NZ_JBIVKQ010000013.1, forward strand.
GCCCTTGTAGCGGACCTTGTAACCGCGGTTGTCCTCCAGCGCACCGGTGTTCCAGGCGCCCGCCTCGGAGTCGATGTGGTAGAAGGACTCGTTCTCCGACGTCTTGAAGCGCACGGAGTCGAAGACGTAGAACTCGGCCTCGGGGCCGAAGTAGGCGGTGTCGGCGATACCGGTCGACGCCAGGTACGCCTCGGCCTTCTTCGCGACGTTCCGCGGGTCACGGGAGTACTGCTCGCCCGTGATCGGGTCGTGGATGAAGAAGTTGATGTTCAGCGTCTTGTCGCGGCGGAAGGGGTCGACGCGCGCCGTCGACAGGTCGGCGCGCAGCGCCATGTCGGACTCGTGGATGGCCTGGAAGCCGCGGATCGACGAACCGTCGAACGCCAGCTCCTCGTCCGGGTCGAACGCCTCGACGGGCAGCGAGAAGTGCTGCATGACGCCCGGCAGGTCGCAGAACCGGACGTCGATGAACTTGACGTCCTTGTCCGCGATGAACTTCTTGACCTCGTCGGCGTTCTGGAACATCCAGCTCCTCCTACTCCCGGCCGTCGAGCCGGGGTGGTAGTTCGTTCGTGCGGCCAGTGCGGTGGCACACGCTGTCGTCGACCCTAAGGACGGGTGGTTTCTCGGGCGTGACCCGTTTGTTTCGCAGAAGTTAACGGACCCGGTTCCACCGTAACGCCGCCGCACCCCGGCGTCCCGCGCGCGAAAGGGGGCGCAGTACCGTGGACGGGTGGACAACAGGCAAGCAATCGGATCGTGGCTGTCCGGGCCCCGCGCGGCCATGGAGGACGCCGGTGCCGACTTCGGATACCGGGGCGAGCAGCTGGGCCTGCCGGAGGAGGGGCCGGGGTCGATCGCCCGCCCCGGCCGGCGGCTGGGCGCACTGGCCGTGGACTGGGGTCTGTGCGTCCTGATCGCATACAGCTTGATCACGCACGGCTACGGCCCCGCGACCAGCAACTGGGCCCTGCTGATCTTCCTCGTGATGAGCCTCCTCACGGTGGGCACGCTCGGCTTCACGCCCGGCAAGCGGTTGTTCCGCCTGCGCGTGGTGGCCCTCGGTACCGGCACCGTCAGCCCCCTGCGCGCGGCCGCCCGCACCGTCCTGCTCTGCCTCGCCGTCCCCGCCCTGGTCTGGGACCGCGACGGCCGCGGCCTCCACGACCGCGTGGCCCGCACGGTCGAGGTCCGCTTCTGAGAAGCGCGCCATGCGGCGGCACGAGCGCAAGCGCGACCGCATGCACGGCAACGCGGCGAAGCACGGCAACGCGGTGAAGCACGACGGCATGACGAAGCGCGACGGTACGACGAAGGGGGCGCCCGGATGATTCCGGGCGCCCCCTTCGTGTGAGACGGGGATCAGCGGGGCCGCTGTCCGCCCTTCGGCAGGCGCATGCCCTTGGGCATCGGGCCCTTCGGCAGCGGCATGTTGCTCATCAGGTCGCCCATGGCGCGCAGCCGGTCGTTGGTGGTGGTCACCTGGGGGCCGGTCAGCACCCGCGGCAGCTTCAGCATGGTGGTCCGCAGCTTCTTCAGCTCGACCTGGCCCTCGCCCGTGCCGACGAGGAGGTCGTGCACGGGGACGTCCGCGACGATGCGGTTCATCTTCCTCTTCTCGGCGGCCAGCAGGCTCTTCACCCGGTTCGGGTTGCCCTCGGCCACCAGCACGATGCCGGCCTTGCCGACCGCGCGGTGCACCACGTCCTGGCTGCGGTTCATCGCCACCGCGGGGGTCGTCGTCCAGCCTCGGCCGATGTTGTCGAGCACCGCCGCGGCAGCGCCCGGCTGGCCCTCCATCTGCCCGAAGGCCGCCCGCTCGGCCCGGCGCCCGAACACGATCGCCGTCGCGAGGAAAGCGAGCAGGAAGCCCAGGATGCCGAGATAGATGGGGTGACCGATCAGGAAACCGATCGCGAGGAAGACACCGAAGGTGACGATTCCGACAGCCGCGAGTACAAGACCGATCTTCTTGTCGGCCTTGCGGGTCATCTTGTAGGTCAGGGCGATCTGCTTCAGTCGCCCGGGGTTAGCGGCGTCCGCCGCCGTGTCCTTCCTCGCCATGCCACGCAGTCTACGTGGCCCCGGGACCGCCGACGACGGCAGTGCCCCGGAGATCTCCCGGAGGCGTCCCGGAGAGGGGGCCGGGGTGGTCAGAGGCGGACGGAGGTGACCTCTTCGAGGACGCGCTGCGCCTCGAAGCGGTCCTTGGCGCGCCGGCGGTCCTCCAGGACGGAGGTCCAGGCGTTGCGCCGGGCGGTGCGCTGGCCGCCGCTCATGAGCAGGGACTCGACGGCGCGCAGGGCGTCGGTGATGGACGGGATCGCGGTGGCGCGAACGGGCGCGGCCTGCATGGCGGGGGTCCCCCTCGGGAGCGGCTCGGCACGGATCTGCGGTGGTCTGCGTGATGTGACACCAGCGTCACTGTTTGGTGTTACCAGGGCATGACCGACCGGTCAAACACCCATGAAGCCTTGGTGCGGGGGGCCGAAATGCTGACGCGGCCCTGACGTACGCCCTCATCTGCGAGGACGGTCAGGACCGCGTCGTATCGGACTCTACTGGCAGGTAATCGCTTGTGCGCGAATTCACACAATGGCGCTCCCGGCCCGGCGCGAGGGACGCTTGACGGTGTGTCAGACGGCCTGGACGGCCACGAAGGAACCGCGCTTCTCGACGGCCATCTGGTACAGGCGTCCGGCGCGGTAGGAGGACCGTACCAGCGGTCCGGACATCACGCCCGAGAAGCCGATCTGCTCGGCCTCCTCCTTCAGCTCCACGAACTCGTGCGGCTTCACCCAGCGCTCCACCGGGTGGTGGCGCACGGAGGGGCGCAGGTACTGCGTGATGGTGACCAGCTCGCAGCCCGCCTCGTGCAGTTGCCGGAGTGCCTCGCTGACCTCTTCGCGGGTCTCGCCCATGCCGAGGATCAGGTTGGACTTGGTGACCAGCCCGAAGTCCCGGGCCTCGGTGATGACCTTCAGCGAGCGCTCGTACCGGAAGCCCGGACGGATCCGCTTGAAGATCCGCGGGACCGTCTCGACGTTGTGCGCGAAGACCTCGGGGCGGGCGGAGAAGACCTCCGCCAGCTGCTCGGGGACGGCGTTGAAGTCCGGCGCCAGCAGCTCGACCTTGGTCCGGCCGCCCTCGCGGCCGGCGGTCTGCGCGTGGATCTGGCGGACCGTCTCCGCGTACAGCCAGGCGCCGCCGTCCTCCAGGTCGTCGCGGGCCACGCCGGTGATGGTGGCGTAGTTCAGGTCCATGGTCACCACGGACTCGCCGACCCGGCGGGGCTCGTCACGGTCCAGCGCCTCGGGCTTGCCGGTGTCGATCTGGCAGAAGTCGCAGCGCCGCGTGCACTGGTCACCGCCGATGAGGAAGGTCGCCTCGCGGTCCTCCCAGCACTCGTAGATGTTCGGACAGCCGGCTTCCTGGCAGACCGTGTGCAGGCCCTCGCTCTTCACGAGGTTCTGCATCTTCGTGTACTCGGGGCCCATTTTCGCCCGGGTCTTGATCCACTCGGGCTTGCGCTCGATGGGGGTCTGGCTGTTGCGGACCTCCAGGCGCAGCATCTTGCGTCCGTCGGGTGCGACTGCGGACACGACCGGCTCCCTGTAGCTTCGATTCTTCGGCGTACACCAGGGTACGCCCGTGTTTGTTGAGCCCTACCGGTGAGGCCAACCCGGAGACCGCGGGGGCCATTCCCCCGGAGCCGGGCACCGTCCGGCTAGACGGACGCCTTCTCGATCTCCCGCGGCTTCAGCTCCGCGTTCTCCAGTACGTCCCGCAGGTGCCGTTCGGCGACCGGCAGCACCTCGTCGATCGTGACGTCCCGGCCCAGCTCCGCGGCCAGGGACGTGACGCCCGCGTCCCGGATCCCGCAGGGGATGATGCGGTCGAACCAGGCGTTGTCGGGGTTCACGTTCAGGGCGAAGCCGTGCATCGTCACGCCCTTGGCCACCCGGATGCCGATCGCCGCGAGCTTGCGGTCCTCGCGGCGCTGGCCGGCGTTGGAGGGCGCGTACTCCGGGCCGTTCATCCGCGGGTCGAACTCCTCGTCGTGCAGCCGGGGGTCGAAGTCGAGGGAGAGCCCGCCGAGCGAGGGCCGCTGCTCGACCGGGTCGCCCAGCACCCACACCCCGCTGCGGCCCTCGACCCGCGAGGTCGCGACGCCGAACTCCGCGCACACCCGGATCAGGGCCTCCTCCAGCCGCCGCACGTGCGCCACGACGTCCACCGGCCGCGGGAGCTTCTGGATCGGGTAGCCCACCAGCTGGCCGGGACCGTGCCAGGTGATCTTGCCGCCGCGGTCCACGTCCACCACCGGGGTGCCGTCCAGGGGGCGCTCGCTCTCGGCCGTGCGCCGGCCCGCCGTGTACACCGGCGGGTGTTCCAGCAGCAGCACGGTGTCGGGCACCTCGTCCGCGAACCGCGCCGCGTGCACCCGGCGCTGCTCGTCCCACGCCTTCCGGTACTCCACAAAGTCCGCTCCGAAGCCCATGCGAACGAACCGCAACTCACTCACGGCAAACGCCTCCCTAGGCGATACGGCGATACGGCGATACGGCGGCACGGTGATGCGGCGGGGCTCCGTGCCGGTCACCCGGACCTGCCGTCGGCACCCGGATGCGCGGCCGGCCGCCCGGACCTGTCTGTCAGGTCCGACCGCGCCCCAAGCCACTGTACGTCCGCCCGTCGCGCGTCAGCCCCGCGGGCAATCCTCACACGATCGGATGAATGAACGTCGATATGTGCGACTGCTTGCTCACGCTCCGCTACATTCGCGCCGTTCACGAGGCCATCAGGGCTGCTCACAGCAATCAGGGCACTTCATCCGGGCACGTCACAGGCCCGGAAGGCAGGAGACCGCACCGCAGATGACGGAACGACCCGCGCAGCGCATCCCCAACCGTCAGCTCGCCGCGCTCATCGCAGAAGCGGGATTCTCCAACGCGGGTCTGGCCCGACGCGTCGATCAGCTCGGCATCGAGCACGGCCTGGACCTCAGATACGACAAGACGTCCGTCACCCGGTGGCTGCGCGGCCAGCAGCCCCGTGGCACCACCCCCGCCCTCATCGCCGAGGTCTTCACCCGCCGTCTCGGCCGCCGGCTCACCGCCCAGGACCTCGGCCTGGACGCCTGCGCCCCCGTGTACGCGGGGCTGGAGTTCGCCGGCACCCCCGAGGAGGCCGTCGAGATCGTCAGCGGGCTCTGGCGCAAGGACTCCGGCAGCCACGCCGAGCTGCGCAGGATCGCCTTCACCGCGGCCGGGCTCGTCGTGCCCAGCCGGGACTGGCTGATCGGCCGGGCCGACGAGAAGGTGGCCCACGGCGATCCGGCCGCCCGCGTGCCCGCCCAGGGCCGCCCGGCCGCCCGGCCCGCCCCGTCCCGGAACGCCCTCGCGGCCGGCCCGCCCGGCCCGCCCGGCCCGCCCGGCCCGCCCGGCCCGCCCGTCCTGCCCGCCGTGCCCCGGCAGCGCGGCACGGCCGAGCGGGGCCCCGGCCAGCGGGTCACCGGCGGCGACATCGCCGCGCTCCGCTCGGTCGGCGAACTCTTCCGCACCCTCGACGACATGTACGGCGGCGGTCACGCCCGTCAGGCCCTGGTGCGCTACCTGGAGCACGAGTGCGAGCCGATGCTGCGCGGCACCTACGGCGAACAGACCGGCCGCCGGCTGTTCGGCGCCGCCGCCGACCTCACCCGCCTCGCGGGCTGGACCTCCTTCGACATCGCCGCGCACGGTCTGGCCCAGCGCTACTTCGTCCAGGCCCTGCGCCTCTCCCAGGCCGCCGCGGACCGGGCGTACGGCTCCTACGTCCTCGTCACCATGAGCCGTCAGGCTGTGTACCTCGGCCACGGACGGGAGGCCGTGCAGCTCGCGCGGGTGGCGCAGCAGGGCGTCGGCACCGGTGCGCCGCCCGCCGTGCAGGCGTTGCTGCACGCGGTCGAGGCGCGCGGGCACGCGGTGCTCGGGGAGGTGCGGGCCTGCACGGCGTCCCTGGTGCGGGCAGAGCGGGCGCTGGAGGCGGCCGGGCCGGGCGAGGAGGTGCCGTTCTGGGCGCGGTTCTTCGACGAGGGACAGCTGGCCGGCGAGTTCGGGCACTGCCACCGCGATCTCCAGCAGTTCCGCGCCGCCGCGCAGCACGCCGAACGCTCCCTGCGGCTGCGGTCCGCCGGGTACGCGCGCAGCCGCCTGTTCTGCCGGATCGTCCTCGCCACCGCCCGCCTCGGCCTCGGCGAACTCGACCAGGCCTGCCAGATCGCCGCGGAGGCGGCGGCACAGGCCGCGGAGATGCGGTCGGTACGGGCGGTGGAGTACGTCCGTGACTTCGAACGCCGTCTGGAGCCTTACCGCGACGCGGCCCCGGCCAGGGTGTACCGGGACCGGGTGGCTGCGCTGGGGTAGGGACACCGGCCGTCGCTCCCCGTCCCGCCGGGCCGGGCGGCCGGGGTCCAGGGGGCGGGGGCCGGGGGCAGAGGGTTCTGGCCCCGGCCCCCGTGTGCGCTCACGCCGCCCGCTGCGCCGTCCTGACCGGCTCGGCCGTGTGGAGCGACCCCGCTCCCAGGTCGGAGACGATGGCCGCGGACGCCCGGTGCGCCGAGTGCAGCGCGCCCTGGACCGTGCTGGTGTCCCGGTGGTCGCCGCAGACGTACAGCCCGGCCAGCAGCCGCACCGGGCGGCGCAGGTCGTGCGGCGCCCGCATGGCCGGCACGGCCTCGGCGGTGTGGTGCACGGCCAGCGTCTCCCAGCGCCCGGTCGAGGTGCCGTACAGCCGCGCGAGGTGCCTGCGGACGGCCGCGTCGACCCCCTCCGGCGGCGCCCCGAGCACCGTGGAGGAGATCAGCGTGCGGCCGGCCGGGGCCCGGCTCGGGTCCACCCGGCTGAGCACCGCCGTGTGGGCGACCGGTCCGCTCCGGTCGGCGTCCAGCAGCAGCGAGGCCCCGGTCGCGAGCGGCTCGTCCGTCGTGTGGTGGAGGACCGTGACGGGATGGAAGCCGGGCACCCGCAGGCCGGGCAGCAGCTCCGCCGCGGTGCGCGCGCCCGTCGCCACCAGCACCGCGCGGCACCGGAACTCGCCGTGCTCGGCGGTGGTCACCGAGGTCGTGGAGACGGCGGTGGCACGCACCCCGGTGTGCACGGTTCCCGGCGGCAGCGTCCGCGCGAGCAGGTCGGGCAGGACGTCGGCCCCGCCCTCCGGCACGCACAGCCGTCCGGCCGCGAAGGCGCGCAGCGCCAGGTCCGCGCACCGGCTGGAGGTGGTCAGGTCCGGGTCGCACAGCAGCGCGGCGAGCAGCGGCCGCAGGAAGCCGTCGATCGTGCGGGCGGGCAGACCGCGCGCCGCGAGGGCCTCGGCGGCCGGTGCCTCGGGCCGGCGCAGCAGCCGTTCGGCGGGCGTGGCCGCGAGCCGGGTGAGCGCGGCGCCGAGCCGGGCCTGGTCCACGGCCGAACCCAGCGGCGCCCCGGTCCGCATCCGTGGCGGTGCGGCGGTCGAGCCGGTGCGCTGCCGTGGCAGCGCACCGCTCCGGGGAGCGCCGGCGAGGGCGCGTACGGCGTGGAGTGCGCCCCTTGCGCCCCCAGCGCCCGCCTGCGCGCCTGCGCGATGGTGGCGTCCGCCGCTGTGCAGCAGGACCCCCGGGGCGAAGGGACGCAGGGTGAGCGCGTCCAGCCCGGGGGTCAGGGCCAGTTCGGGATACGCCGTGGACAGCAGCTGTCCGATGCGGTCGAGCCGGAAGCCGTCGACCTTCTCGGTCGCCATGCGGCCGCCCACGCAGGGGGCGGCCTCCAGGACCGTGGTCGTCACTCCTGCGCTGGTCAGCCGATGCGCCGCGGAGAGTCCGGCGACCCCGGCCCCCACGATGACGACGTCCGTCCGGTACGCGGGCTCAAGCACGTGCCCCTCCTCGAGGTTGCGCGGCCGATGGAGACGTCATGCCCCCGACCGGCTTCCTGGATACCCGAGTTCGGATCGAGCGTAGGCCCGTGACCGGTCGGGAACAGTCGCGCATGGACAGGGCACGGTCGCACGGCGGTCGCATACGGCCCCGACGGGTCCTCAGGCGGCCCGGAGGGCGTCCTCGATCCCGGGGAACGCGAAGGTGAACCCCGACTCCAGCAGCCGCTTCGGCACCACCCGCGCGCTGCCCAGCACATCCCCGGCCATCTCGCCCAGGACTCCCCGCAGCACCGGCGCCGGCACGGAGAACAGCGTCGGCCGGTGCAGCACCCGCCCCATGGCCGCGGTGACCTCACGGTTCGTCAGCGGCTCCGGCGCGGTCAGGTTGAACGGCCCCGACAGGTCGTCACGGTCCAGCAGGTGCCGGACGGCCGCCACCTCGTCGTGCAGCGCGATGTACGACCAGTACTGCCGCCCGTCGCCCATCCGCCCCCCGAGGCCCGCCCGGAACAGCGGGAACAGCCGCCCCCAGGCGCCACCGTCGCGCGACACCACCAGCCCGGTCCGGGGGAACACCGTCCGCACCCCGGCCGCCCGCGCCGGTTCCGCCGCCGCCTCCCACTTCACGCACAGCTCCGGCAGAAAGCCCCGGCCGGCCGGCGCGCTCTCGTCGACGACCCGGTCGCCCGTCTCGCCGTAGTAGCCCATCGCGCTGCCGTTCACGAACACCCGCGGCCGCTCGTCGAGCGAGGCGACGGCCTCGGCGAGGGCGGTCGTCCCGTGCACCCGGCTGTCATGGATGCGGCGCTTGTACTCGTCCGTCCAGCGGTGGTCGCCGACCCCCGCGCCCGCCAGGTTGACCACGGCGGAGCACCCGGCGAGTCCCGCCGCGTCCACCTGCCCCCGCTCGGGGTCCCAGCGCACCTCGTCCGCCCCCCGGGGCGCGTGGCGCACCAGGCGGACCACCTCGTGCCCGTCGGCGGTCAGGGACCGCACCAGGGCGCTGCCGATGAGACCGGACGCGCCGGCCACCGCGATTCGCGTTCGTTCCATGGACCCATCCTGCCCCGTGACCCCGCGACACCCTCGCCGGGACAAGCCGCCCGACTCGTAGGATGCCGCTCATGACCGGCCCTCTCATACGCCCCGCCCGGCCCGACGACGACGCGACGCTCGCCCTGGTCGACGCCCTGACCTGGTCGCCCCTGCACGCCGTCATGCCCCGGCCGCAGCCGCCGTACGGCCCCTTCTTCGACGCGCGGCACCTGCCCGAGGACCACCTGGTCGCCGAAGTGTCCGGCCGGGTCGTCGGCTACGTCCGCGTCGTCCGCCCCACCGAACTCGCCTGCAACGCGCACGTGCGCCAGATCCAGGGCCTCGCCGTCTCCGACGAGGCGCGCGGCCACGGTGTCGGACGCGCCCTGGTCCGGGCGGCCGTCGAGGAGACCCGCCGGCGCGGCGCCCGCCGCCTGACCCTGCGCGTGCTCGGCCACAACACCGTGGCCCGCGCGCTCTACGAGTCCGAGGGTTTCGCGGTGGAGGGCGTCCTGCCGGAGGAGTTCCTCCTCGACGGTGCGTACGTCGACGACGTGTTCATGGGCCGTTCCGTCCTGTGATCCACCTGCGGTCCTAGGAACCGACCAGCTCGCCCGTGTCCACGGCCGCCGTCGCCGTCGCCGCCCGCTCGGCGTCCCCGGCCACCTCGGCGGCCGTCAGGACGTACCCCGTCCCGGCGTCGGAGGTGGACCGGGCGAAGACGACCCCGAACACCCGGCCGTCGGTGGTCAGCAGCGGACCGCCGGAGTTGCCGGGGCGGACGGTGGAACGGATCGAGTAGATCTCCCTGGTGACGGTGGTGTCGTTGTAGATGTTCCGCCCGGTCGCGTCGACCCGGTTGGCCACCGTCGCCGCCTGGAGGTTCAGACCGCCGTCCTCCGGATAGCCCGCGACGACCGCGGAGTCCCCGCGCGAGGCGTCGTCGTCGAACCGCAGCTCCGGCGCCCGCATCCCCGGCACGTAGAGCACCGCGACGTCCCCGGCCGGGTCGAACAGCACCACCCGCGCCTCGTACGACCGCCCCACACCCCCGATCCGTACGGTCGGGTCGTCGATGCCCGCCACCACGTGCGCGTTGGTCATCACATGCTCGCGCGCGTACACGAACCCGCTGCCCTCCCGGCCCTGGTCGCCCGCGACGCCCTCGATCTTCACCGTGCTGAGCCTGGCGGCGTTCGTCGCGGCCGGGGTCACGCTGTCGCCGGTGGGCTCGGCGACCTCCGCCGTCGACTCGTTCTCGAACGGGTTGAAGACCTGCGGGAAACCCGCCTCGGTGAGCGCGGACGTGGCCCGTGAGAACCAGGCCGGGGTGGTGTCCGGCATCGTGTCCTGCACCGCCCCCAGCAGCCGGGAGTCCCGGATCGCCGACGACACCACCGGCGTCGAGGACACGGCCAGCACGCTCGCCGCCACCCAGGCCACGATCAGCACCGCCACCGAGTTCGCCACCGCCCCGCCGATCCCGTCGGCCACCCGGAGCGGCCCGCGGTCCAGCTCCCGGCGCAACCGCAGCGCCAGCCGCCCCGCCAGCTCGTGCCCCACCGCCGCCGGGACCAGCACGGTGAGCACCGCGGTGACCGTCGCCGCCGTCGTCCCCGGCGCCACCAGGTCCATCACCCACGGCAGGATCCACACGCCCACCGCCGCGCCGCCCACGAAACCGGCCAGCGAGACACAGCCGGCCACCAGTCCCCGCCGGTAGCCCGATCCGGCGTACGCCAGGATCACCAGTACCAGCGCGATGTCGAGCAGGTCCACGCAGCCGCCTTCCTCTCGGGCCCCTCAGTACGTGGGGGAGGGGCCCGGTGATCAGCCTCGCGCGCGGGGCCCGCCCCGACCGGCCGCGCACGCGTGCACCCAGGAAACGTCGCGGACCGGGAGGATGGTTCCACCGGGTGGCACAGCACACATCGCGGGCGGAACGGAACCGTCCGACAGTGGGTTCATGCGTGCCATCCGACAGGCCCCCCGCCCCGGGCGGAGGCCTGTGCAAAGACCCGGACGGAGACCCTGGGAACGGCCTTCGGCGCGGCTGCCGCGCCCCCTCCTCGTGGCCCTGGCCTGCCTGCCCGGACTGGCCGCCGTGGCAGCCCTGGGCCTGTGCGCGGGCGGCGTCGAACACGCCGCCACGGCGTCCCTGGCGGCCCGCCCCGTGCGGCGCGCGGCGCAGCTCCCCGCACACTCCGCCGCCCGGCCGCGCATCGTGCCGCGCTCGGTCTGGGTGGCCGACGCCGGACGCGCCCAGCCGCCGCCGCGCTACGACGACAAGGTCGTCGCCGTCTTCGTCCACCACACCGACTCGCCCAACGGTTACGACTGCGCCGACGCGCCCCGCATCATCCGCCACCTCTACGCGGGCCAGACCGGCGGCCGCGACTGGGACGACATCGGCTACAACTTCCTCGTCGACCGCTGCGGCACCGTCTACGAGGGCCGGGCGGGCGGCGTCGACCGGCCCGTCACCGGCGCGCACACCCAGGGCTTCAACCACCGCACGGCCGGCATCGCCGCCCTCGGCACGTTCACCTCGGGCGTCCCCGTGCCGCAGGCGATGGTGGACTCGATAGCGGCCCTCGCCGCCTGGAAGCTCGGCCTGGCGGACGTCGACCCGCGCGGGAGCGTCCGGCTGACCTCCAGCAACAGCGGCAGCCGGTACGCCGCGGGCGTCACGGCCGCCCTGCCCGCCCTCGCCGGCCACCAGGACGGCTACATGACCAGCTGCCCCGGCGCGGCCCTCAGCGCCCGGCTGCCGGAGATCCGGCAGACGGCCGCCCGCCTCCAGGGCCGGACGCTCACAGGAACGCCTTAGGCGCCGTTCAGGCTTCTCCCATCCGCGTCTCCTACGGTCATGCACAACACAAGCCGACCGAGGTGGGGATCATGAACGGCACGAACGGCATCCTGAAGACCGGCACCGGCACCGGCACCGGCACCACGCACCGCGGCCGGCAGGCGGCGGCCGCCGGGCGAGGGGCCCTCCGCAGCCCCTGGACGGTCGTCTGCGCCGTCGCCGCGGTCGTCCTCGGCCCCGCCGCGGCCACCGCGTCCGCCCTGGAACAGGCCAACAAGGCGCCGCTGCACCACGCGGTGCGGGCCGATCAGCAGGCGTACCTCCCGGCGGACACCACCCGCCGCCGCACGACGGTCTGACCCCGGCCCCGGCTGTTCGCGGCGCGGCCCCGGCTGTTCGCGGCGCGCCCGGCCGTTGGCTGCGCGCCCGGCCGTTCGCTGCGCGCCCGGCCGTTCGCGGCCCGGCGCCACGGTCAGCCCCGGAAGCGCTCCCACAGCCGCGGACACCGCTCCGCGAGCGCCCGCTCGCTCTCGAAGTCGACCGGGGTGCCCTCGGGTTCCGCCGGGGCGGGCGCGATGCCCAGGTCCGGGGCGACGGTCCCGGTGAGCTGCTCATAGGCCTCGTCGGCCGCGTAGCCCAGCTCCTCGCCGTCGCCGTCGATCTCCTCGTCGAACTCGCCCAGCAGCTCCGCGAGCGAGTCCGGGTCGTGCACGGCCCCCTCGTACACCTCCCGGCCCTGACCGATCAGCCAGCACCGGAAGAAGTCGAAGGCGTCGTCGCTCGCCCCGTCCAGCAACACCCAGGCGGCGCCCCACAGGTCCCAGGTGTACGCCCGGTTGTAGCGGGCCTCGAAGTGACGGGCGAAGTCGAGCACCATGTCGGGGTCCAGCAGGAGCAGCCGCTCCACCAGCAGATCGGCCTGGTCCTCCGGGTCGCCTTCGGCGGCCTCGCGGGTGGCGTCGACCAGTTCCCAGAACTCCGTCTCGTCCATCACGCGTCCCAGCATCCTGCCTGGACCGGTGGGCCGCACCCGGAGTGCGGGCGGTCTCAGGGGCGGTACAGCGCCGCCAGCCGGGCCGCGTCCTCGGCGAGACGGCGGCGCAGCGGCTCGGGGGAGACCACCTCGGCCTCCGGCCCCAGCGCGGTGAGCTGGTCGTGCGCCACCTCCTCGGACTCCACGCCCAGGGTGACCGTCACCCACCCCCGCGCGTCGGGCTCCCCGGCCCCCGCCAGGGCGTCCCGCGCGGCCACCGGGTCGACGGCGTACGGCAGCCGGCGCAGCCCCGCCGGCGTGAGCCGTACGACGACCTCGGTCCGCAGGATCGACCGTGCGAACCGCTCCGCCTGCCGGGCCCAGAAGCCGGGCAGATCGAACTCCTCGTCCCTGTCGAACCGTTGCGCGCCCGGTCGCGCGTCCGTGAACCGGTCGACGCGGTACGTCCGGAAGGCCCCCGCGCCGGCCACCCGCGCGCACAGGTACCAGACGCCCGCCTTGAGCACGAGCCCGTACGGCTCCAGCTCCCGTACGGCCTCCGTCCCGCCCCGCAGGTACCGGGCGGTGAGCGGACGGTCGTCCCACACCGCCTCCGCGACCACGGGCAGCAGCGGGGGTGTCTCCGGCTCCTGGAACCAGGCGGGCGCGTCCAGATGGAACCGCTGCGCCGCCGTCCTCGGGGCGTCCCGGAGGGACGGCATCAGGGCGGCCGACACCTTCAGGCGGGCCGCCGAGGCCGCGTCCTGCAGGCCCATCTCCCGGAGCGCGCCCGGTACGCCGCTCAGGAACAGCGCTTCCGCCTCGCCGCGGGCCAGGCCGGTCAGGCGGGTGCGGTAGCCGTCGACCAGGCGGTAGCCGCCGGCCCGTCCGCGCTCGGCGTACACCGGGACGCCCGCCTCCGACAGGGCCTGGGCGTCCCTGGTGACCGTCCGCTCCGACACCTCCAGCTCGCGCGCCAGCTCGGCGGCGGTCATGGCGGACCGCCCCTGCAGGAGCAGCACCATCTTGATGAGCCGGGCAGCACGCATACCCGCATGATGCCGGGTGGCACCGACAGGGCGCTCTGGCCCCCGGACCCCGCTCTGGCCCCCGGACCTCGCCGCGGCGGGCCAGCTGGGCGAGGGCCGCCACCACGATGGACTCCGCGTCGACGCCGAAGTGGCGGCGGGCGGCGTCACGGGTGTCGGACAGGCCGAAGCCGTCGGCGCCCAGCGACGAGTAGTCCTGTTCGACCCACTGCGCGATCTGGTCCGGGACCTGGCGCATGTAGTCGGAGACCGCGAGGACCGGCCCCGCGGCACCCTGGAGCGCCTGGCGGACGTACGGCAGCCGCTCCTCGCCGCGCAGCAGCGCCGCGTCGGCCTCCAGCGCGTCGCGCCGCAGCTCGGTCCAGGAGGTCGCGGACCACACGTCGGCGGCCACGCCCCACTCCTCGGCGAGCAGCTTCTGCGCCTTCAGCGTCCAGTGGATCGCCGTACCGGAACCCAGGAGCTGGATGCGCGGCGCGTTGGCCGCGGGGGACAGGCCCGCCGACTCCGCCGTGTTGAAGCGGTACAGGCCCTTGACGATGCCCTCGTCGATGCCGGGGCCGGCCGGCTTGGCGGGCTGCGGCATCGGCTCGTTGTAGACGGTCAGGTAGTAGAAGACGTTCGGGTCCTCACCCGGCGCCGCCTCGCCGTACATCCGGCGCAGACCGTCCTTGACGATGACGCCGATCTCGTACGCGAACGCCGGGTCGTACGTCAGCGCGGCCGGGTTGGTCGCCGCGATCACCGGCGAGTGGCCGTCGGCGTGCTGGAGGCCCTCGCCCGTCAGCGTGGTGCGGCCGGCCGTGGCGCCGACGAGGAAGCCGCGGCCGAGCTGGTCGCCGAGCTGCCACATCTGGTCGGCCGTGCGCTGCCAGCCGAACATCGAGTAGAAGATGTAGAACGGGATCATCGCTTCGCCGTGCGTGGCGTACGCGGTGGACGCGGCGATGAAGTCGGCCATCGAACCGGCCTCGGTGATCCCCTCGTTGAGGATCTGGCCGTTCTTGGCCTCCTTGTAGTACATCAGCTGGTCGCGGTCGACCGGCTCGTACGTCTGGCCCTTGGGGGAGTAGATCCCGAGCGAGGGGAACAGCGACTCCATGCCGAAGGTGCGCGCCTCGTCGGGGACGATCGGCACCCAGCGCCTGCCGGTCTCCTTGTCGCGGACCAGGTCCTTGACCAGCCGGACGAAGGCCATGGTGGTGGCGACGTTCTGGGAGCCGGAGCCCTTGTCGAACGCGGCGAACGCCTTCTCGGCGGGGGCGGGCAGCGGGGCGAGCGCGTGCGTACGGCGGGCCGGGGCCGGGCCGCCGAGGGCGGCGCGGCGCTCCTGGAGGTAGCGGACCTCGGGGGAGTCGGCGCCGGGGTGGCCGTAGGGGACCACGCCGTCGACGAACTGGCTGTCGGAGATCGGCAGCTCCAGCAGGTCGCGCATCGTCTTGAACTCGTCCACCGAGAGCTTCTTCATCTGGTGGTTGGCGTTCTTCGACGCGAAGCCCTCACCGAGGGTGTGGCCCTTGACCGTCTGGGCCAGGATGACCGTCGGGGCGCCCTTGTGCTCGACGGCCGCCTTGTAGGCCGCGTACACCTTGCGCGCCTCGTGGCCGCCGCGGGAGAGGTGGAAGCACTCCAGGATCTTGTCGTCGCTCAGCAGCTTCGCCATCTCGACGAGCGCCGGGTCGGCGCCGAAGAAGTCCTGGCGGATGTAGGCGGCGTCGCGCGTCTGGTACGTCTGCACCTGGGCGTCGGGCACCTGGCGCAGGCGGCGTACGAGCGCGCCCGTGGTGTCGAGCCGGAACAGCTCGTCCCAGGCCGAACCCCACAGCGTCTTGACGACGTTCCAGCCGGCGCCGCGGAACTGGGCCTCCAGCTCCTGCACGATCTTGAAGTTCGCGCGGACCGGGCCGTCGAGGCGCTGGAGGTTGCAGTTGATGACGAAGGTGAGGTTGTCCAGCTCCTCGCGGGCGGCGAGCGCGAGGGCCGCCGTCGACTCGGGCTCGTCCATCTCGCCGTCGCCGAGGAACGCCCAGACGTGGGAGCCGGTGAGGTCCTTGATGCCGCGGTTGGTCAGGTAGCGGTTGAAACGCGCCTGGTAGATCGCGGAGAGCGGGCCGAGGCCCATCGACACCGTCGGGAACTCCCACAGCCAGGGCAGGCGCCGCGGGTGCGGGTACGACGGCAGGCCGTTGCCGCCCGCCTCCTGGCGGAAGTTGTCCAGGTGGCCCTCGTTCAGCCGGCCGTCGAGGAAGGCGCGGGCGTAGATGCCGGGGGAGGCGTGGCCCTGGATGTAGAGCTGGTCGCCCGAGCCGTCGGTCTCCTTGCCCCGGAAGAAGTGGTTGAAGCCGGTCTCGTACAGCCAGGCCGCGGAGGCGAAGGTGGCGATGTGGCCGCCGACGCCGTGTTTCGCGCCGCGGGTCACCATGGCCGCCGCGTTCCAGCGGTTCCAGGCGGTGATCCGGGCCTCCATCGCCTCGTCACCCGGCGTGGCGGGCTCGGCGGCGGTGGGGATGGTGTTGACGTAGTCCGTCTCGAGCAGCTTGGGCAGCGCGATGCCGTTGCCCTCGGCCCGCTCCAGCGTGCGCCGCATCAGGTACGCGGCACGGTGCGGCCCGGCCGCCTGGGCGACCGCGTCCAGTGAGGCCTGCCATTCGGCGGTCTCCTCCGGGTCCCGGTCGGGGAGCTGGTCGAGCGCGCTCGGCTGGATGGCGTGGGGGTCGGTCATGTCGCCGCCTTCCTCAGTCGAAGGGGGTTCCCTCATCGGTAAGGGTTCGGGGGTGCCCTTTGTCTTTGGCAGGACAGGGCGGTGGGGCTCCGCCGCGGAGTCGTGGTACGACACCGCCGCGTGGCCCGTCGGTGACTGTAACCCCCTGATCGATGATCGATCAAAGGGTTGAGGGTGAAAACCTCTTGATCGCGAGAAAGTCGGCACGGGGTGTCTCGCGCAAAGGCACCCGGTGCCGCATTTTCGAAAGGTTTTCGCAGGTGGGGCCACGTATGAGCGAATGTGCGCTCAGTGGCGTCCGGCGCCCTCGTTGCCCTCGGCGCGCACCGCTCAGGCCCGCGGCGCGCAGCCCAGCACGTGCGCCTTCACGATCTCCGCGATGCGCGGGTCCCGCCGCTTGAAGGCCGCCACCAGCTCCTCGTGCTCCTCCGCGTACGACTGCTGCACCGTCCCCAGCCAGCGGATCGACAGCGCCGTGAACACCTCGATGCCCAGGCCCTCCCAGGTGTGCAGCAGTACGGAGTTGCCGGCCGCGCGGACCAGCTCGCGGTGGAAGGCCACCGTGTGCCGCACCTGGCCCGTCCCGTCCGACGCCCGGTCCGCCTCGTACAGCGCGGCCACGTGCGGCTCCAGCGCCGAGCAGTCCTCGGCCAGCCGCTGCGCCGCCAGCTCCGCGGCGATCGCCTCCAGACCGGCCCGGACCGGATAGCTCTCCTCCAGGTCGGCCGCGGTCAGGTTCCGCACCCGTACGCCCTTGTTCGGTGCGGACTCGATCAGCCGCAGCGACTCCAGCTCGCGCAGCGCCTCCCGCACCGGTGTCTGGCTGACCTCCAGCTCACTGGCGATCCGCCGCTCCACGATCCGCTCGCCCGGCTGCCAGCGCCCGCTGACGATCCCCTCCACGATGTGCTCGCGGATCTGTTCGCGCAGCGAGTGGACGACGGGCGCGGTCATGAGGGCTCCTTAGGGAGGGGCCGCCCATCGGCCCCGGGGGCGTTTGACGTTTAGACAATACGGCCGCGACGGGTTCGGGGAGCGGCTCACGGGGGTGCTTCCGCGCAGGTGAGACGAGACTTACACGCCACTGACGGCTTGTCCTGCCTTCGAGGACGAGGCCTGTCCAGGACCGAAGCACGGCTTTGGGGCGGCGGCTCCGGGACGGGGACGGGAAGGGTCGGCGGGGCGGGGACGGGAAGGGGCGGCGGGGCGGAAGAGGTCCCCTGGACGCCAACGCGCGGCGCCCCCGCCCGGGTGACCCGGGCGGGGGCGCCGTACGACACTGTGCGCTGACTACAGGCCGAGCTCGACCTCGAACTCGCCCGCCTCCAGGATCGCCTTGACCGCCGTCAGGTAGCGGGCCGCGTCGGCGCCGTCCACCAGCCGGTGGTCGTAGGACAGCGTCAGGTAGGTCATGTCGCGGACGCCGATGACCGTACCCTCCTCCGTCTCGATGACGGCCGGACGCTTCACCGTGGCCCCGATGCCGAGGATCGCGACCTGCCCAGGCGGCACGATGATCGTGTCGAAGAGGGCACCGCGCGAACCGGTGTTGGAGATGGTGAAGGTCGCGCCGGACAGCTCGTCCGGAGTGATCTTGTTGCCGCGGACCTTGCCGGCCAGCTCGGCCGTGGCCTTGGCGATACCGGCGATGTTCAGGTCGCCCGCGCCCTTGATGACCGGGGTCATCAGGCCCTTCTCCGAGTCCACCGCGATACCGACGTTCTCGGTGTCGAAGTAGGTGATCGTGCCCTCGGCCTCGTTGATCTTGGCGTTGATGACCGGGTGGGCCTTCAGCGCCTGCGCGGCGGCCTTGACGAAGAACGGCATCGGCGAGAGCTTGACGCCCTCACGGGCCGCGAAGGAGTCCTTCGCCTTGGCGCGCAGCTTCATCAGCCGCGTGACGTCGACCTCGACGACCGACGACAGCTGGGCCTGCTCGTGCAGCGCCTTGACCATGTTGTCGCCGATGACCTTGCGGATGCGCGGCATCTTGACGGTCTGGCCACGCAGCGGGGAGGCCTCCAGCGCGGGGGCCTTCTTCGCGGCGGCGGGGCCTGCGGCGGTCGCGGCGGCGGCCGGAGCCGGGGCAGCGGCGGCGGCCTTCGCGGCCTCGGCGGCGGCGACGACGTCCTGCTTGCGGATACGGCCACCGACGCCGGTGCCCTTGACCGAGCCCAGGTCGACGCCGTTCTCGGCGGCGAGCTTGCGCACCAGCGGGGTGACGTAGGCACCCTCGTCGCCGGCCTGCGCGGCGGCAGGGCCTCCGGCAGTCGCAGCGGCGGCCGGAGCGGCCGGAGCCGGAGCGGCCGGAGCCGGGGCTGCGGCGACCGGGGCTGCGGCGACCGGGGCGGGCGCGGCCGGAGCCGGAGCCGGGGCGGGCGCGGCCGGGGCGGGCTCCGGGGTGGGCGCGGGTGCCGGAGCGGCGGGCGCGGGGGCGGCCGGAGCCGGGGCGGCGGGGGCGGGCGCGGCGGGCGCCGGGGCCGGGGCGGCGGGCGCCGGGGCGGCGGCCGGGGCCGCACCCGGAGCGCCGATGACGGCCAGCTTGGCGCCGACCTCGGCGGTCTCGTCCTCGCCGACCGTGATCTCGAGCAGCACACCGGAGGCGGGCGCCGGGATCTCCGTGTCGACCTTGTCCGTGGAGACCTCGAGCAGCGGCTCGTCGGCCTCGACGGAGTCGCCGACCGACTTCAGCCAGCGGGTGACGGTGCCCTCGGTGACGGACTCGCCGAGCGCGGGCAGGACGACGTCCGTGCCCTCGGCGGAGCCGCCGCCGGAGGCGGCCTCGGCGGTGGGGGCGGGGGCCGGGGCCGCCTGCTCGGTGGAGGGCTGCGCGGCCGGGGCCGGCTCAGGGGCCGGCGGGGCGACCTGCTCGGCGGCCGGCGCCTCCTCGGCGGCCGGCGCCTCCTCGGCGGCCGGGGCCGGCTCGGCAGCGGGCGCGCCGGTGCCGTCGTCGATGACGGCCAGCTCGGCGCCGACCTCGACGGTCTCGTCCTCGGCGACCTTGATGGACGCCAGGATGCCGGCGGCGGGCGAGGGGATCTCGGTGTCGACCTTGTCGGTCGACACCTCGAGCAGGGGCTCGTCGGCCTCGACGCGCTCGCCCTCGGCCTTCAGCCAGCGGGTGACAGTGCCCTCGGTGACGCTCTCACCGAGCGCCGGAAGGGTTACGGAAACCGCCATGGTTTCGGTTGCTCCTTACGAATTGCGGAAGTCTGTGTCGTCGCGGAGTCGCGGAGTCGCTTCGTCGACCGAGGGTCAGTCGTGCGAGTGGAGCGGCTTGCCGGCCAGGGCCAGGTGGGCCTCGCCCATCGCCTCGTTCTGCGTCGGGTGGGCGTGGATGAGCTGCGCGACCTCGGCCGGCAGCGCCTCCCAGTTGTAGATCAGCTGGGCTTCGCCGACCTGCTCGCCCATGCGGTCGCCGACCATGTGGACGCCGACCACGGCGCCGTCCTTGACCTGGACGAGCTTGATCTCGCCCGCGGTGTTGAGGATCTTGCTCTTGCCGTTGCCCGCCAGGTTGTACTTCAGAGCGACGACCTTGTCCGCGCCGTAGATCTCCTTGGCCTTGGCCTCGGTGATGCCCACGGAGGCGACCTCGGGGTGGCAGTACGTCACCCGCGGGACGCCGTCGTAGTCGATCGGGACGGTCTTCAGACCGGCCAGCCGCTCCGCCACCAGGATGCCCTCGGCGAAGCCGACGTGCGCGAGCTGGAGCGTCGGGACGAGGTCGCCGACGGCGGAGACGGTGGGGACGTTCGTGCGCATGTACTCGTCGACCAGGACGTAGCCGCGGTCCATCGCGATGCCCTGCTCCTCGTAGCCGAGGCCCTGCGAGACCGGGCCGCGGCCGATGGCGACGAGCAGGATCTCGGCCTCGAACTCCTTGCCGTCGGCGAGGGTGACCTTGACGCCGTCCTGGGTGTACTCGGCCTTCTGGAAGAAGGTGCCCAGGTTGAACTTGATGCCGCGCTTGCGGAACGCGCGCTCGAGAAGCTTGGAGGAGTTCTCGTCCTCGACCGGGACGAGGTGCTTGAGGCCCTCGACGATGGTGACGTCGGTGCCGAAGGACTTCCACGCGGAGGCGAACTCCACGCCGATGACGCCGCCGCCCAGGATGATCGCGGACTTCGGCACGCGGTCCAGGACGAGCGCGTGGTCGGAGGAGATGATCCGGTTGCCGTCGATCTCCAGGCCCGGCAGCGACTTCGGCACGGAGCCGGTCGCCAGGAGCACGTGGCGGCCCTGGACGCGCTGCCCGCCCACGTCGACGGAGGTCGGCGAGGACAGACGGCCCTCACCCTCGATGTACGTCACCTTGCGGGAGGCGACGAGCCCCTGCAGGCCCTTGTACAGGCCGGAGATGACACCGTCCTTGTACTTGTGGACCCCGGCGATGTCGATGCCCTCGAAGGTGGCCTTGACGCCGAACTGCTCGCTCTCGCGGGCCTGGTCGGCGACCTCGCCCGCGTGGAGCAGGGCCTTGGTGGGGATGCAACCCCGGTGCAGGCAGGTGCCGCCGACCTTGTCCTTCTCGATCAGGGCGACGTCCAGGCCCAGCTGGGCCCCGCGCAGGGCCGCGGCGTAACCGCCACTGCCACCGCCGAGGATCACTAGGTCGAAAACGGTGCTGGCGTCGTTCGCCACGTCACGTCCTCCATGCATGTGCGCCGTGCGCCGGTCGTCGCTGACCGCCGGCGGCTGGTGTCCGGCCGCTCTTTCTTCGGCCCTGTGGTGGGGGCCCTGTCCTGCCGAGCCCCATCTTCGCACCTGTGGGAGCCGAACGGGACGCCGGGCCGGAGTTGCCGGCTGTTCGCCGCCGGGGAGTGTGCACAAGGGTGGTTCAGCGCGATCGTGTGGCGGCCGGCTTTCGGACTCGCGGCGTCCTGGGCCGTTCGGGCTGCGGTGACCGCGCGATTTGAGACCCCCGGTACGGCGTCGGCGTGCGGTGCCCCCGCTCCACCGGAGTGACCGTCCGGGGCCTCCCCGTCGCCTCCGGCCGTACCCGTCCGCCCAGGTCGTGAGGGAGCCGGCCTCCCGGGGCGGACCACGGAAGGGATCCGTGTCGCCGCCCCGGGGCCGGGTGCGCCGGGGACCCGGGGGCACCTCCCGCGCCCTTGGGGCAGTGGGGGAACGCCCAGGACCGTCCGGGGCGCGCGGCCGAGGCGGTTCACCTCTGCTCGGTCCGCAGGAAAGGTGTGAGACACCCCACGCCCACTGGTGTGCGGGGCGAGCGGCCCCACCGGGGGTGCGGGGACGTGCCGATCGGCGGCGCGCCGAGTGACCAGGCACACAGTCCCCGCACCCGCGGCGGTCAGCCGAGGTCGCCCTCCGCGGTCAGCTCCGCCAGCCGCACCAGCGTCCGCACCGCGGTACCCGTACCGCCCTTGGGCGTGTAGCCGAACGGCCCGCCCTCGTTGAACGCCGGTCCCGCGATGTCGAGGTGCGCCCAGGTGATCCCCTCGCCGACGAACTCCCGCAGGAACAGACCGGCGACGAGCCCGCCGCCCATCCGCTCACCCATGTTCGCGATGTCGGCGACGGGGGAGTCCATGCCCTTGCGCAGGTGGTCGGGCAGCGGCATCGGCCAGGCCGGCTCGCCGACCTCCTCGGCGGCCTCGTGCACCGTGGCGCGGAACGCGTCGTCGTTCGCCATGATGCCGAACGTCCGGCTGCCCAGCGCCAGCATCATCGCGCCGGTCAGGGTCGCGACGTCCACGATGGCGTCCGGCTTCTCCTGGGAGGCGGCCCACAGCGCGTCGGCGAGGACCAGCCGGCCCTCGGCGTCGGTGTTGAGGACCTCGACCGTCTTGCCGCTGAACATGCGCAGCACGTCACCCGGGCGGGTGGCGGAGCCGGACGGCATGTTCTCGGCCAGCGCCAGCCAGCCGGTGACGTTGACGTCCAGGCCGAGACGCGCGACGGCGACCACGGCGGCGAAGACCGCCGCCGCACCGCTCATGTCGCACTTCATCGTCTCGTTGTGCCCGGCCGGCTTGAGCGAGATGCCGCCCGAGTCGTAGGTGATGCCCTTGCCGACGAAGGCGAGGTGCTTCTTCGCCCTGGAGGAGGTGTACGACAGCTTCACCAGGCGCGGGGCCGCGGCCGAACCGGCGCCGACGCCGAGGATGCCGCCGTAGCCGCCCTTGGCGAGGGCCTTCTCGTCGAGGACCTGCACCTTGATGCCGTGTTCCTTGGCCGCGGTCTGGGCGAGGGCGGCGAAGGCCTGGGGATCGAGGTCGTTCGGCGGGGTGTTGATGAGGTCCCGGGCGCGGTTGAGCTCCTCGGTGACGGCGGCGGCGCGGGCGACGGCGGCCTTGTGGGCGGCGTCGCGCGGCTTGCCGCCGAGCAGGACGGCCTCGGCGAGCGGGCCCTTGCCGTTCTTCGCCTTGGCGTCCTTGCCCTGCTCCTTGTAGACGTCGAAGGAGTAGGCGCCGAGCACGACGCCCTCGGCGACCGCGCCGAGGTCGGCGGCGTCCGTCAGGGGCAGGGCGAAGGCGGCCTTCTTGGAACCGGCGAGGGTGCGGGCGGCCACACCGGCGGCGCGGCGCAGTGCCTCGGCGTCGTAGGAGGCGTCCTTCTCGGGCTCCGCGCCCAGCCCCACCGCCAGCACGAGAGGCGTCTTGAAGCCGGCCGGGGCCGGCAGCTTCGTCACCTCGCCCTCGGCGCCGGCGGCACCGAGGGTTTCCAGGACGCCGGCGAGCCGGCCGTCGTAGGCCTTGTCCACGGCCTCGGCGCCCGCTGTGACGACGGGGCCGTTGGCGCCCTTGGCGACACCGATCACGATCGCGTCGGCCCGCAGGCCGGGCGCCGCGGCGGTGCTGAGAGTGAGAGCAGTCACGGTGGTGATTTCTCGCTTCCGATGTGGAGTTGCTGTGGCCGATATGAGTGGGTCGACCGGGCCCGACAGCCGACCCTAGAACCGGGCTGGGGGTGCGGTCGTCACCGGGGTCGGCCCCACCGGCGCGGCGGACCGGCGCGGAGACCCCGCGACGAGCGTACGCGTGCGTGAGCGTTCGCTCGTGCACGGGAGCGTTCACCTGTCGGTGGCGTCGTGGCCACTCCCCGATCCTCGCATCCGGCTGACGCGGTCACACCTCTCGGGTGCGGTGGAGGGCGGCGTCCCGTGCCGGGCGGCGGCGGGGGATCATGGCGGGAGCCGCCGTCGCCCACCCTGGAGCCCGTCCGTGAGACGCATGGTCCTGCTGCCCGTCCTGCTGTTGCTGCTCGCGGGCTGCGCGTCCGCGCCGGACGGGGAGCCCGCGGAGGGGGACCGCTGGCGGCCGCGTCCCGGCACCGGCTGGCAGTGGCAGCTGAGGGGGCGTCTGGACACCTCCGTCGACGTGCCGGTGTACGACATCGACGGCTTCGACCAGAGCGCGGCGGCCGTCGCCGGACTGCACGAGGACGGCCGCAAGGTCATCTGCTACCTGTCCACCGGTGCCTGGGAGGACTGGCGCCCGGACGCCGGCAGGTTCCCGCGGGCGGTCCTGGGCGAGGGCAACGGCTGGGAGGGGGAACGCTGGCTGGACATCCGCCGTACCGACGTCCTCGAACCGCTGATGGCGGCCCGGCTCGACATGTGCCGCGACAAGGGCTTCGACGCGGTGGAACCGGACAACATGGACGGCTACCGCAACGGGACCGGTTTCCCGCTGACGGCCGCCGACCAGCTCCGCTACAACCGGCTGATCGCCCGGCTCGCCCACGACCGGGGCCTGTCCGTCGGGCTGAAGAACGACCTCGACCAGATCCCCGAACTCGTCGACGACTTCGACTTCGCGGTCAACGAACAGTGCGCCCAGTACGGCGAGTGCGCGAGGACGACCCCGTTCGTCGAGGCGGGCAAGGCCGTCTTTCACGTCGAGTACGAGCTCCCCACGAGCCGCTTCTGCGCCGAGTCCCGCCGCCTGAAACTGAGTTCCCTGCGGAAGGAGTACGAACTCACGGCGTGGCGCGAGGCCTGTTAGCCGGACACCCTCGTCACCCTCGTTACCTTCGGAAGTCCTAGCCGAGGCAGAGCACCACCAGTGCCGTCGTGGCCGCCGTCTCCGCCAGGCCGCCGAAGACGTCGCCGGTGACCCCGCCGAAGCGACGCGTGCAGTGGCGCAGGAGCAGTTCGGCGGCGACGACGGCGAGGACGACCGCGACGGGCGTGCGGACGGCGTCGAACGGGCCGAGCAGGGCGCCCCCGGCCGCCGCGGCCGCGAGGCAGCCCGCCGCCACGGCCAGCGCGCCGCGCACCGGGACCACCCCGGCGACCGCCGCGCCGAGCCCCTCCGGCCGGGCCGCGGGCACGCCGGCGCGGGCGGCGAGGGTGAGCGCCAGCCGGGCGGCGACCGCGCAGGCGACGGCCGCCAGGGCGCCCCGGGCCCAGGAGGAGCCGTAGAGCTGGGCCAGCGCGGCGACCTGGGCGAGCAGGACGAGGACGAGGGTGAGCACGCCGAAGGGCCCGATGTCCGACTGCTTCATGATCCGCAGCGCGTCGTCCGCGGGCCTGCCGCTGCCCAGCCCGTCCGCGGTGTCGGCCAGCCCGTCGAGATGCAGGCCGCGGGTGAGGGCGGCGGGTACGGCGGCGGAGGCGACGGCGGCGAGCAGCGGGCCCGCGCCGAGGAGCAGGAGCAGCAGCCCGAGCCCGGCCGCGCAGCCGCCGACGGCCAGCCCGGCCAGCGGGGCCGCGAGCATGCCCCCGCGCGCGGCCCCGCGGTCCCAGCGGGTCACCCGGACCGGGAGGACGGTGAGGGTGCCGAAGGCGAAGCGGAGACCGTCGAGGCCGGAGGACGGGGAAGGCGGCGTGGAGGGCGGGGTCGTGGACACCGGCGCAGGTTACCCGGCGGTCGGACGGGCGCCCCGGGGCGCCCGGGACGAAAATGCGCCTATGGGAGATTGGCTGCAGCGCAACATCGTCGAGCCGGGCAAGCTCCCCCTGCTCATCGCCCTCGCCTCCTTCGTCCTGACCTTCGTGATCACCCGGGTCATCACCCGCCTGATCCGCGCGGGCAGGGGTCCGTTCGGCAACGTCAGCGCGGGCGGGGTGCACATCCACCACGTGGTGCCCGGCGTCGTGCTCACCGTCGTCGGCGGCTTCGGCGCGGTGGCCAGCGGCCGGAGCGGCTTCGGCTCGTACGTCTGCGCGGCGGTCTTCGGCATCGGCGCGGGCCTGGTCCTGGACGAGTTCGCGCTGGTCCTGCACCTCGACGACGTGTACTGGACGGAGGCCGGCCGCAAGAGCGTGGAGGTCGTCGTCGTGACGGCGGCCCTCGTCGGCCTGGTGCTGGTCGGCTTCGCGCCGTTCGGCGTCAACGACCTCAGCGACGAGGAACTCCAGGACCGGGGCACCGTGCTGTCGACCGTGGCCGTCAACTTCCTGTTCGCCCTGGCCGTACTGAGCAAGGGCAAGGTGAAGCTGGCGGTCTTCAGCGTGTTCGTCCCGTTCGTCGCCCTGTTCGGCCTCGTCCGGGTGGCCCGTCCCGACTCGCCGTGGGCCCGCCGCTTCTACCGCAGGCGCCCCCGCGCCCGTGCCCGGGCGGTGCTGCGGGCCTACCACCACGACCGCCGCTGGGCAGGCCCGCGCCGGGTGCTCGGTGACTGGCTGGGCGGCAAGACCGACGCCGAGCTGAGCCGGGCCGCCGAGCACCGCACTGACGCGCCGCCGTGACGGCCGCGGGCCCCGGTGGCTACTCCGTGCCGAACGCCTCGGCGGGCTCCCCGGCGGACACCTTCCCGGCAGGTCCCTCGGGTCCCTCGGGTCCCTCGGCCTGCTCGGGCTCCCGGGGTGCTCCGGGCTTCTCCGGCAGCTCGGCGGCCAGGGCGGCGGCGGCCTGCACCAGCGGCAGCGCCAGCAGCGCCCCCGCGCCCTCGCCCACCGTCACGCCCTGGTCCAGCAGCGGCTCCAGCGCCATCCGGTCCAGCGCCTTCGCCTGCCCCGGCTCCCCGCTGCGCTGACCGGCCAGCCACCAGTCCGGGGCCCGGAACGCGATCCGCTGCCCCACGAGCGCGCACGCCGCCGCCACGACGCCGTCCAGCACCACCGGCATCTTGCGGACGGCGCTCTGGAGCAGGAAGCCCGTCATCGCGGCGAGGTCCGCGCCGCCCACGGTCGCCAGCAGCTGCACCTGGTCCCCGAGCACCGGCCGCGCCCGCCGCAACGCGTCCCGGATCGCCGCGCACTTGCGCATCCACGCCAGGTCGTCGATCGCCAGGCCGCCCCGCCCGGTCACCACGGACGCGTCGGTCCCGCACAGCGCGGCCACCAGCACGCCCGCCGCCGTCGTCCCGCCCACGCTGACGTCGCCGAGCACGACCAGATCCGTCCCGGAGTCGGCCTCCTCGTCGGCCACCGCGACCCCGGCGAGGAAGGCCGCCTCGGCCTCCTCCGCGGTCAGCGCGTCCTCGACGTCGATACGGCCGCTGCCGCGCCGCACCCGGTGGCGTACGACGTCCTCGGGGAACGTCTCCGGCGGGCAGTCCAGCGCCATGTCCACCACGCGCACGGGGACGCCGAGCCGCCCGGCGAGCACCGACACCGGCCGGCCGCCCTCGCGCACCTGGCGCACCAGCTCCGCCGCGCTGCCCGCCGGACGCGCCGAGACGCCCAGTTCGGCGATCCCGTGATCGCCGGCGAACAGCACCACCCGCGGCCGTACGACCGGCCGTACGGGCACCGAACCCTGCGCCGCCGCCAGCCACTCGCCCAGGTCGTCGAGGCGGCCCAGCGATCCGGGCGGCACGACCAGGCGTTCCCGGCGGGCCTCCGCGTCGCGGCGCACCCCGCCGTCGGGGCGCTCGATCAGATCGGTGAAGTCGTCGAGATTCAGCGAGCTCATTCGCCGAACAGTACCGGCACCGATCGAACGGTTCGGCGCCACATCGGCACCACACCCCCATGACGTCTTTGCACCCAAGATCGGCATCCCATACGTTCCGTTTTACTGCGAATTGCCGCATCCCTCGACGCCCCTCCACGGAGCCGCTCATGCCCCCCAGGCCCATCCACGAGCCGCGCCGCGACGACTGCCCCTGGTGCGGCTCGAAACGCCTGCGCACCCGCCTGCGCGCGTCCGACCTGCTCCAGCACCGGCCCGGCACCTTCGCCGTCGACGAATGCCGGGACTGTGCCCACACCTTCCAGAACCCGCGACTGACCGCGGAGGGGCTCGCCCTCTACCAGCGCCCCCCGGCGGGGGGCCTGCCCGGTGGCTCCGCCGAACGCGTCCTCGCCACCCGCACGCGGCGGCGCCGGCTGGTGGCCACCGCCCGCGCGATGCTGCCCTTCTCCGAGCCGGAGAGCTGGCTGGACGTGGGCACGGGGGACGCGCTGTTCCCCGAGGTGGCGAAGGAGGTCTTCGCCTACACCTCCTTCGACGGGCTCGACCCCACCGCGCGGGTCGTCCGGGCCCGGGAGGCCGGCCGTGTGGAGGAGGCCCACCAGGGGCAGCTCACCGACCCCGCCACCGGCGCACGGCTGCGCGCCCGCTACGACGTCGTCAGCATGCTCGGCCATGTGGAGCACACCCTCGACCCGCGCGCGGAACTCCGTGCCGCGCTCCTCGCGCTGCGGCCCGGCGGACATCTGCTCCTCGAACTGCCCGAGCCGCGCAGCGCGTTCGCGGCGCTGCTCGGCAAGTGGTGGGTGGCTCACGGGCAGCCGCGCCACCTCCACCTCATCCCGCTGCCCAACCTCCGCGCCGAACTCGAGTCCCGGGGCTGCACCGTCGTCACGGCCGACCGCAGCGGCGCCCACGTCCCCCACGACCTCGCGGCGGCCCTCGCCCTGTCCCTGTCCCACTCGGTCCCGGCCCCCCGTACGGCCCTGCTGCGAGCCGCCGCCCCGTTGGTCACCGCGGCGGGCGCCCTGGACCACGCGCTGGCCCCCCTGCTCCGCCACACCCGCTTCTCCAACACGTACCGGGTGATCGCCCGCAAGAACTGACCCCGGCACCGGTGGCGGCCGCCCCGGCCCCCGCCGCCGGAACCCCGCCCTGCGCGCCCCGTCCTGTGCGCCCCGTCCTCATGCCCGGCGGCGGTCGCGCGGGAGCGAAGCCCCGGCCCGCGGCCCCCTCTGTCGTCCGCAGGCAGGCGTGCCGCCCGGAGCCGCACGGGCGTGTGCCGGAGCCCCGCCCGAGCGAGCCGGGAGCCGGGGAGCCCTCCTGCGGTTCCGGGCCGTGCCGCGCCCCCGCCGTGCCGCGCCCCCCGCCGGGCCCTGGCCCCGGCACCGGACCCGGCACCGGACCCGGCACCGGGTCCCGGCACCGGGTCCCGGTATCGGCCCACCGCCCCCGGAGGCGCGCCGGCGCGTCAGCCCCGTAGCACCAGCACCTGTCCCGCCACCACCAGCAGCACCTCCTCGCACTCGCCCGCGACAGCCGCGTTCAGCCGTCCCAGCTCGTCCCGGTAGCGCCGTCCCGACGCCGTGGCCGGTACGATCCCGGACCCCACCTCGTTCGACACCAGCACCACCGGCCGCCGGGTCCCCCGCACCGCTCCCGCCAACTCCGCCACCCGGGAGCGCAGTTCGCGCTCACCGCCGTCCGCCCACACCGCGTCGTCCCAGGCGCCGACGGAGTCCATCGCGTCGGTCAGCCACAGCGACAGACAGTCGATCAGCAGGGGCGGCGCCCCGTCCTGCGCGAGCAGCGGCACCAGGTCGCACGTCTCGACCGTCCGCCACGACCCCGGCCGCCGCTCCCGGTGCGTGGCGACCCGTGCCGCCCACTCGCCGTCCCCGCCCCGCGACCCGCCGGTCGCGACGTACAGCACGTCGGGGAAGGACTCCAGCCGCCGTTCGGCCTCCACCGACTTCCCCGACCGCGCGCCGCCCAGCACCAGGGTCCGCCGCGGCACGTCCGGCACCTCCTCGTACACCCCCACCGTCAGCGTCGATCCGTCCGGCACCGCCCGCGCCCCCGCCGCGGCCAGCCGGCGCCGCGACTCCGGCCCCGGGGGCACGTCGTGGTCCAGATGCACCGCGACGACGTCCGTCGTGGGCCCCACCGCGCCCACCGCCCGCAGCTTCGCCAGCGCGTCCGGCCGCCCCACCACGTCGGCGAGGACCATGTCGTACCGCTCGGCCGGCTCCCCGCCCTCCTCCAGCCCGGCCGGCGCGCCGCCCGGCGGCAGGTACAGCAGCCGCTGCCCGCCCGGGCCGGTCACGGCGTACCCCGTACCGGGCGCGTCCATCGCCACCGCCCGCACCCGATGCCCCGTCAGCTGCGTCAACTCCCTTCCGTCCGGCACCCGGACGGGTTGCGGCAGCCCGGCCGGCACCTCGACCGCGGGTCCGTCGTGCGGATGCGACAGCAGCACCTGCCGTACCCCGCCCAGGGAGTGCCCGGAGCGCGCCGCGGCGAAGGCCGCGCCCGGCGTGAGGTCGAGCAGCAGCGCCCCGTCCACGAGCACCGCGGTCGCCGCCCGGGCGTCCACCCCGAGGGAGGTCGCGCAGACGGCACAGGGACAGTCGGGGCGGGGGAGTCCCGCGGGGGCACCGGTACCGAGCAGAGTCACTTCCACGGACCTGATTTTCGCGCGTCCGATCAGGTCTTGCGCATCCGGCTAGGCTGCGTGCCAGGAGCCGGACCATGATCCGGCTTCTGCTCTGCATGCGCTCACACGTTGGAGGCGTACATGGCGGCATGGACGTGGCGGTTCGAGAAGGCCGACGGGACGGAGGTCCAGCCCGCGGTGCAGCCGGAGGAGTTCACCACCCAGGGGGACGCCGAGTCCTGGCTCGGGGAGCACTGGAAGGCCCTGCTCGAAGGCGGCGCGGACCAGGTCCGGCTGTCCGAGGACGCCACGGAGATCTACGGCCCGATGAACCTGCACGCCGACGAGTCGTAGGACAGGCCCCCGGCCCGGGGTGGCCGGTCGACGGCCACCCCGCTCACCCCGCCCCGACCGCCCCCGTCACCGCTCGTCCGGCGGCGCGCCGGCCGTCCGCCCGTCGCCGTTGCGGGTGAAGTCGCGGGTGGAAGCGACCGGCCTCCGCCCGCGGGGCCGTGTCCCGCCCGCCGGGCCGCACTCGGGGCGGCGTCTCCCACGGCGAGGTCCCGCAGACCCGCCGGGCCCCGGCACCCGACCGGTCCTCGGGGAGCCTCTCAGCCCCGCACCCCGCACAGGTGCAGCAGCGCCGCCACACCGCGGTACGGGTCCGTCCGGCCCGCCCGCTCCTCCGCCGCCAGCAGCGGCTCCAGGTCCTCGGGGACGTCCGCGCCGTCCACCGCCGTGTCCGTGAAGACCCGCACGCCGTACCAGGTGTGCAGCGGTGCCCCGATGCCCGCGAGGGTCGCGGTCAGGGTCTCCCGGCGGTCCGCGCGGACGTCGAGGCCCAGCCGGTTGCGATACGCCGTGGTGTCGAAGGAGCTCAGGGCGCCCGCCCAGTCCCCGCCCAGCCCCGGCCGCATGGCCAGCGCGTCGGCGTTGCGGACCAGGAGGGACAGCAGCCCGCCGGGGGCCAGCACGCGCGCGAGGCCCGCGAGCAGGGGATCCGGCTCCTGGACGTACATGAGCACGCCGTGGCAGAGCACCACGTCGAAGCTGCCGGGCGGGAAGTGCGCACCGGTGTCCCGGCCGTCGCCCTCCATGATCCGCATCCGCTCCCGGATGCCCTCGGGCTCCCCGCCCAGGGCCTCACGGGCCGCGGCGATCATCGTCGCGTCCTGTTCCAGGCCGGTCACCTGGTGACCGAGCCGGGCCAGCCGCAGCGCCTGCGTGCCCTGTCCCATCCCCACGTCGAGCACGCGCAGCCGCTGCCCGACCGGATACCGCCCGGCTATCTGTTCGTCGAGCTGCCGGGCCACCAGCTCCTGCCGTACGACATCACGCAGTCCGCCGAGCCTGCTCAGCCAGGCCTTCGCCGCACCCCCGGAGAAAGAACCGGTGCTCAGGGCCGCTCTCCGCGCTTGACCTGCGGCTTGGGCAGCCGGAGCCGACGCATCTGGAGGGAGCGCATGAGCGCGTAGGCCACCGCGCCCCGCCGGTTCTGGTCGGGGAAGCGCTCGGCGAGCCGCTTCTTGAGACGGAACCCGGTCACGAGCGAGTCCAGCACGATCAGCACGATCACCACGAGCCACAGCAGCAGCGCGGTCGTCTGGAGCGAGCCCACCCGGACCATGCTCAGCACCAGGATGACCACGGCCATCGGCAGGAAGAACTCCGCCACGTTGAACCGCGAGTCGATGGTGTCGCGCGCGAACTTGCGCACCGGACCCTTGTCGCGGGCCGGCAGGAACCGCTCGTCACCGCCCGCCAGCGCCTGACGCTGGCGCTCCAGCTGGGCTCGGCGCTCCTCGCGCTGACGCTTGGCGGCGTCCTTGCGCGACAACGAGGTGTTGGCGACGCTGCGGCGCTGGGACTGGGCCTCACTGCGCTTGGGCGTGGGCCTGCCCTTCGGGGCCTGCGGGTCGCGGGTCTGCTTGGAGTCGGCCGGCGCCTTGTCGGCTACCGGGGCCTTCTCTTCCTTGGCACGGCTACGGAACACAAAACCCAAGGGTAAGCGCTCCCCGGGCATGGACCCCAGCCGGGCGGGGAACGATCCGGCAACACCAGTCGTCTGAAGTGAGGACGGACCCGGGACGAACCGGTGGAGAGGGGACGAGCGGTGGCGCGACGGTCACCCCGAAGGTCACCTACTCCTTACGCCGGAGCAAGGCCTTGGTCAGTCGTCCTTGGGGATGAGCGCATCTGTCCTCGAACAGTGCGTCAATGGAAGCAGGGCCCGTACTGTGGGTTCTGTCGCAGAGCTGGAGCTGGACGTCAGAAGGGGGCGCGCGAAGCCCATGAGCGGTGTCATGAAGCGTATGGGGATGATCTTCCGCGCGAAGGCGAACAAGGCCCTTGACCGGGCCGAGGACCCGCGCGAAACCCTCGACTACTCGTACCAGAAGCAGCTGGAGCTCCTCCAGAAGGTCCGCCGCGGTGTCGCGGACGTGGCCACCTCGCGCAAGCGACTGGAACTCCAGCTGAACCAGTTGCAGTCGCAGTCCTCCAAGCTGGAGGACCAGGGCCGCAAGGCGCTCGCGCTGGGCCGCGAGGACCTGGCCCGTGAGGCGC
This sequence comes from Streptomyces sp. NPDC088766, assembly GCF_044750845.1. Lineage (NCBI taxonomy): Bacteria > Bacillati > Actinomycetota > Actinomycetes > Kitasatosporales > Streptomycetaceae > Streptomyces > Streptomyces sp. NPDC088766. Next base: position 56,276 of record NZ_JBIVKQ010000013.1, read on the forward strand.
TCTCCCGCCGTGCCGCCCTCCAGCAGCAGGTCACCGACCTGGAGACGCAGCACTCGACGCTCCAGGGCGAGGAGGAGAAGCTCACCCTTGCGGCCCAGCGCCTCCAGGCCAAGGTGGACGCCTTCCGCACCAAGAAGGAGACCATCAAGGCCACCTACACGGCGGCGCAGGCGCAGACCCGGATCGGGGAGGCCTTCTCGGGCATCTCCGAGGAGATGGGGGACGTCGGGCTGGCGATCCAGCGCGCCGAGGACAAGACGGCCCAGCTCCAGGCCCGGGCCGGCGCCCTCGACGAACTCCTCGCCTCCGGCGCCCTGGACGACCCCACCGGCATCGCCAAGGACGACCTCCAGGCCGAGCTGGACCGGCTCTCCGGTGGTACGGATGTAGAGCTGGAGCTCCAGCGCATGAAGGCGGAGCTGGCCGGCGGCCCCTCGTCGGGGCAGCAGGCCATCGAAGGCGGCACCGACCCGTCGCAGAGCCGGCAGCAGCCGCAGGACACCCCGCGCTTCGACAAGCAGTAGCTTCGGCGCCGGGGCCGGAGCCGAGGAGGCCGACATGATCGTCCGGATCATGGGGGAGGGCCAGTGGACGCTGGCCGACTCCCACTTCGCCGAGCTGAACAAGCTGGACGACGAACTGCTGGCCGAGATGGAGGGCGGCGACGACGACGGCTTCCACCGCACCCTCGGTGCCCTCCTGGACGCCGTCCGCCGCTTCGGCGAGCCCCTTCCCGACGACGCCCTGGAACCGTCGGAACTGATCCTCCCGGCCCCGGACGCGAGCCTGGAGGAGGTCCGGGAGATGCTGAGCGACGGCGGGCTGATCCCCGGGTGACGGCGGGCCGCTCCCCGGGTGGCGGCGCGCGTGTCCGGCCCGTCGGGCGACCGAGGACGAGACCGCCCGGGCCGACGGCCGGGTCCGAGGGCGGCAGCCCCCGGCGGCGGTCCCGGCGGCGGCCACGAAAGCGGGCGACCGCCACGAAAGCGACGGTACGGAAAGTGACCCCCCTTGACCCCCCTCGCCCGAGCCCGGCGCCGGCTGAAGGCCCACCCCCTCGCCCTGGACTCCGCCCTCGCCGCCGCCGTACTGCTGTGCATGCTGGCCGGTTCCTTCGTCGACCCGCACGGCCAGCGGGGCGTCAGCTGGAGCCTGCGCACCCCTGACCCGCTCAGCCTGCTGCTGATCACCCTCGCCGGCGCCGCCCTCGTCCTGCGCCGCATCGCCCCCCTGGCGGTCCTCGCGGTCACCGGCACCTGCTCCGTGGTCGAGAGCGTCACCGGCGACCCCCGCGCCCCCGTCGCGATGTCCGCCGTCATCGCCCTCTACACCGTCGCCTCCACCACCGACCGCCCCACCACCTGGCGGGTCGGCCTGCTCACCATGACCGTCCTCACCGGCGCCGCCATGCTCGCCGGGCCGCTGCCCTGGTACGCCCAGGAGAACGTGGCGATCCTCGCCTGGACCGGCATCGGCGCCACCGCCGGGGACGCCGTCCGCAGCCGACGGGCCGTCGTGCGCGCCATCCGGGAGCGGGCCGAACGGGCCGAACGCACCCGCGAGGAGGAGGCCCGCCGCCGGGTCGCCGAGGAGCGCCTGCGCATCGCCCGCGACCTGCACGACGTGGTCGCCCACCACATCGCCCTGGTCAACGTGCAGGCCGGGGTCGCCGCCCACGTCATGGACAAACGCCCCGACCAGGCCAAGGAAGCCCTCGCGCACGTCCGCGAGGCCAGCCGCTCCGCGCTCAACGAACTCCGCGCCACGGTCGGCCTGCTGCGCCAGTCCGGCGACCCGGAGGCGCCCACCGAGCCGGCCCCCGGCCTCTACCGGCTCGACGAACTGGCCGGCACCTTCCGCAACGCGGGCCTCCAGGTCGAGGTGGCCCGCTCCGACCACGGCACCGAACTCCCCGCCGCCGTCGACCTGGCCGCCTACCGCGTCATCCAGGAGGCCCTCACCAACGTGCGCAAACACGCGGGGCCGCAGGCCAGGGCCGAGGTCAGCGTCGTCCGCGTCGGCCCCCACATCGAGGTCACCGTCCTCGACGACGGCGCCGGGGACGTGCCGGCCCCCGAGGACGGCGGCGGGCACGGCCTGCTCGGGATGCGCGAGCGCGTCACCGCCCTGCGCGGCGCCCTCACCACCGGTCCCCGCTACGGAGGCGGCTATCGCGTCCATGCCATCCTGCCCGTCAAGACCCGCTCCAGCGCCCCCGAGGACTCCGCGTGACCATCCGTGTCCTGCTCGCCGACGACCAGGCGCTGCTGCGCAGCGCGTTCCGGGTGCTCGTCGACTCCGAGCCCGACATGGAGGTGGTCGGTGAGGCGTCCGACGGGGCGCAGGCGGTCCGGCTCGCCAAGGAGGAGCGTGCCGACGTCGTCCTGATGGACATCCGCATGCCCGGCACCGACGGCCTCGCCGCCACCCGTCTGATCAGCGCCGACCCGTCCCTCGCGCACGTCCGGGTGGTGATCCTGACGACCTTCGAGGTCGACGACTACGTGGTGCGGTCGCTGCGCGCGGGTGCCTCCGGCTTCCTCGGCAAGGGCAGCGAGCCGGAGGAACTGCTCAACGCCATCCGGGTCGCCGCCGGCGGGGACGCCCTGCTCTCGCCGGCCGCGACCAAGGGGCTGATCGCCCGCTTCCTCGCCCAGGGCGACGCGGGGGGCGACGGCGGTGACCCGGACCGGGCGCAGCGGCTGTCGGCACTCACCGGCCGGGAGCGCGAGGTCCTCGTCCAGGTCGCCGGCGGCCACTCCAACGACGAGATCGCCGAGCGCCTGGAGGTCAGTCCGCTGACCGTGAAGACGCACGTCAACAGGGCGATGGCCAAGCTGGGCGCCCGCGACCGGGCCCAGCTCGTGGTGATCGCGTACGAGTCCGGGCTGGTCCGCCCAAGGGTGGACTGATCTCCACCCGGCCGTACTGCACCCGGAGTATGCGCCGTATAAGGAAACCGACCTGGGGCTTACGGATCGGGCTCTCTCCATGGCTCAGGGTGTAGGGGACGGCGCTCATGCGTGCTCGCGTCGTCCCTTTCCGTCCCTGCCGTGCCGCTTCTGCCGCTTTCAGAAGAGAGACCTGTAACCCATGTCCTGGCTGTCGAAGTTCAGCCTCGCGCAACGGGCCCTGATAGGCCTCGTGTCCATCATCGCGATCGTGTTCGGGGCGATCGCGATCCCGCAGCTCAAACAGCAGCTCCTGCCCACCATCGAACTGCCGGTGGTGTCGGTGCTCGCGCCGTACCAGGGCGCTTCCCCCGACGTCGTCGAGAAGCAGGTGATCCAGCCCATCGAGGACAACCTCGAAGCGGTCGACGGCATCACCGGCGTCACCTCCACGGCCAGCGAGGGCAACGCGGTCATCCTGGCCTCCTTCGACTACGGCAACGACACCAAGCAGCTCGTCGCCGACGTCCAGCAGGCCGTCAACCGGGCCCGCGTCCAGCTCCCGGACTCGGTGGACCCGCAGGTCGTCGCCGGTTCCACGGACGACATCCCGACCGTGGTCCTCGCCGTCGCCTCGGCCGGGGACCAGCAGGCCCTCGCCGACCGCCTGGACACGACGGTCGTGCCCGCGCTGAAGGACATCGACGGCGTCGGTCAGGTCACCGTCGACGGTGTGCGCGACCTCCGGGTCACCGTCACCCCGGCCGACGCGAAACTGGCCGAGGCCGGGCTGACCACCCAGTCCCTCGCCCAGGCCCTCCAGGCCGGCGGTGTCACCGTCGCCGCGGGCTCCTTCGACGAGGCCGGCGGCAACCGCACCGTCCAGGTCGGCGGCGGCTACACCTCCCTGCGGCAGATCCAGGACCTGGTGATCCCCGCGCGGCCGGGCGGCAAGCCGGTCCGCCTCGCCGACGTCGCCACGGTGAAGCAGGAGGAGGCCCCGGCCGCCTCCATCACCCGCACCGACGGCAAGCCCAGCCTCGCCGTGGCCGTCACCATGGACCACGACGGCAGCGCGGTCGCCATCTCCGACGCGGTCCGCGACAAGCTGCCCGCTCTGCGCGATGACCTCGGCGCCGGCGCGTCGATCACGGTCGTCAGCGACCAGGGCCCGGCGGTGTCGAAGTCCATCGAGGGCCTGACCACGGAGGGCGCGCTCGGCCTGCTCTTCGCGGTCCTGGTCATCCTGGTCTTCCTGGCGTCGATCCGCTCGACGCTGGTGACGGCGGTGTCCATCCCGCTGTCCGTGGTCCTCGCCCTGATCGTGCTGTGGACCCGTGACCTGTCGCTCAACATGCTGACCCTGGGCGCGCTGACCATCGCCATCGGCCGGGTCGTCGACGACTCGATCGTGGTCCTGGAGAACATCAAGCGCCACCTCGGCTACGGCGAGGAGCGCCAGACCGCGATCCTCACCGCGGTCCGCGAGGTGGCCGGCGCGGTCACCTCCTCCACCCTCACCACGGTCGCCGTGTTCCTGCCGATCGGCCTGGTCGGCGGCATGGTCGGCGCCCTGTTCGGCGCGTTCAGCCTCACCGTCACGGCGGCCCTGCTGGCCTCCCTGCTGGTGTCGCTGACCGTCGTCCCGGTCCTGTCGTACTGGTTCCTGCGGCCCCCGAAGGGCACCCCCGAGGACGCCGAGGAAGCCCGCCGCGCGGCCGAGGAGAAGGAGGCGCGCAGCCGCCTCCAGCGCTTCTACGTCCCCGTCCTGCGGTTCGCGACCCGGCGCCGTCTGACGAGCGTGGCGATCGCGGTCGTCGTCCTGATCGGCACCTTCGGCATGGCGCCGCTGCTGAAGACCAACTTCTTCGACCAGGGCGAGCAGCAGGTCCTGACGGTCAAGCAGGAGCTGGAGCCGGGCACCAGCCTGGCGGCGACCGACGCCCGGGCCAGGAAGGTCGAACAACTCCTCGCCGGCACCGAGGGCGTGAAGGACTACCAGGTCACCGTCGGCTCCTCCGGGTTCATGGCGGCCTTCGGCGGCGGCACCGACACCAACCAGGCCTCGTACCAGGTGATGCTGGAGGACTCGGCGTCCTTCGAGGACGTCCGGGACCACATCGAGGACGGCCTGAAGAAGCTGTCCGGCATCGGCAGCACCACGGTCGCCGCCGGTGACGGCTTCGGCAGCCAGGACCTGAGCGTCGTGGTGAAGGCGGCCGACGGCGAGGTGCTGCGCAAGGCTGCCGAGCAGGTCCGCGCCGCGGTGGCCGGCCTGGACGACGTCACGGACGTCACCAGCGACCTCTCGCAGAGCGTGCCGCGCATCTCGGTCGAGGCGAACGCGAAGGCCGCGGCGGCCGGGTTCGACGAGCAGACGCTGGGCGCGGCGGTCACCCAGGCGGTCCGCGGGACGACGGCGGCGAAGGCGACCCTGGACGACACCGAGCGCGACGTCGTCATCACCTCCGCCCGGCCGGCCACCACGCTGGCGCAGCTCAGGGCCCTGCCCCTGGGGCCGGTGAAGCTCGGCGACATCGCGACCGTGCGGCTCGTCGACGGCCCCGTCGCCATGACCCGCATCGACGGTCAGCGCGCGGCCACCGTCACCGCGCGGCCGACCGGCGACAACACGGGCGCGGTGAGCGCGGACCTGACGTCGAAGCTGGACGCGCTGAAGCTGCCGGCGGGCGCCACGGCCGAGATCGGCGGTGTCTCGCAGGACCAGGACGACGCGTTCAAGAACCTCGCCCTGGCGATGCTCGCGGCGATCGCGATCGTCTTCATGCTGCTGGTGGCGACCTTCCGGTCACTGGTCCAGCCGCTGATCCTGCTGGTCTCCATCCCGTTCGCGGCGACCGGCGCGATCGGCCTGCTGATCGCCACCGGCACCCCGATGGGCGTCCCGGCCATGATCGGCATGCTGATGCTGATCGGCATCGTGGTGACCAACGCCATCGTGCTGATCGACCTGATCAACCAGTACCGCGGACAGGGGTACGGCGTGGTCGAGGCCGTGGTCGAGGGCGGCCGCCACCGGCTGCGGCCCATCCTCATGACGGCGCTGGCGACCATCTTCGCCCTGCTGCCGATGGCCCTGGGCGTCACCGGTGAGGGCGGCTTCATCGCGCAGCCGCTGGCGGTGGTCGTGATCGGCGGTCTGATCACCTCGACGCTGCTCACCCTGCTGCTGGTCCCGACCCTCTACGCGGTGGTCGAACTGCGCAAGGAGCGGCGGGCGCAGAAGCGGGCGGCGAAGAAGCGCGCCGCCGAACCGGAGAGGACCCTGGAGACGGCCGGCGTCTGACCGGTGGACGCACCGAGGCCCCGGTCCGCAGTGCGCGGGCCGGGGCCTCGACGTCTGTCCCGCGGGCTGCCCTACGGCAGCGCCAGCATCCGCTCCAGCGCCAGCTTCGCGAACGCCGCGGTCTCCTCGTCGACCTCGATGCGGTTGACCAGCTTGCCCTCGGCCAGGGACTCCAGGGTCCAGACCAGGTGCGGCAGGTCGATGCGGTTCATGGTCGAGCAGAAGCAGACCGTCCTGTCGAGGAACACGATCTCCTTGCCCTCGGGCGCGAAACGGTTCGCCAGCCGGCGGACCAGGTTCAGCTCCGTGCCGATGGCCCACTTGGACCCGGCGGGCGCGGCTTCCAGGGCCTTGATGATGTACTCGGTCGAGCCGACGTGGTCCGCCGCCGCCACGACCTCGTGCCGGCACTCGGGGTGGACGAGCACGTTCACCCCGGGGATGCGGGCGCGGACGTCCTCCACCGACTCCAGGCTGAAGCGGCCGTGCACCGAGCAGTGGCCCCGCCACAGGATCATCTTCGCGTCGCGCAGCTGCTCGGCGGTGAGCCCGCCGTTCGGCTTGTGCGGGTTGTAGACGACGCAGTCCTCCAGGGACATGCCCATGTCGCGGACGGCGGTGTTGCGGCCCAGGTGCTGGTCCGGCAGGAACAGCACCTTCTCGCCCTGCGCGAAGGCCCACTCCAGAGCCCGCTGCGCGTTGGACGAGGTGCAGATCGTGCCGCCGTGCCTGCCGGTGAACGCCTTGATGTCCGCGGAGGAGTTCATGTACGAGACGGGCACGACCTGCTCGGCCATGCCGGCCTCGGTCAGCACGTCCCAGCACTCGGCGACCTGCTCGGCCGTCGCCATGTCGGCCATCGAGCAGCCGGCCGCCAGGTCGGGCAGGACCACCTTCTGGTCGTCGGAGGTCAGGATGTCCGCGGACTCGGCCATGAAGTGCACACCGCAGAACACGATGTACTCGGCCTCCGGGCGGGCGGCCGCGTCCCGTGCCAGCTTGAAGGAGTCGCCCGTGACGTCGGCGAACTGGATGACCTCGTCGCGCTGGTAGTGGTGCCCGAGGACGAAGACCTTGTCACCGAGCTTCTCCTTGGCGGCGCGGGCCCGCTCCACCAGGTCCGGGTCGGACGGGGAGGGCAGGTCGCCGGGACACTCGACGCCCCGCTCACTCTTCGGGTCGGCCTCGCGGCCGAGCAGCAACAGGGCGAGCGGAGTCGGCTGTACGTCGAGCTCCGTGGTCTGGGCGGTGGTCACGACACGCACCCTTTCTACTTTTCGTCGATCTGACGTTATCTATCATAACCCGCTTCACGTCACTTTGACGATGGTCATTGCGTCGATGTGACATGAATCCCGCGCGCCCCGGCACGGGCTCGTCCGCGGGCGCCGAGGGCCGCTGTTCGCCGCTGCCCGCGTGTGCGAGCATGAAAGAACGGGCGGAAGACAACTCGCCCGGCCCGTGGAATGAATCCGCGGCCCCGCCGGTTGAAACCGTCGGCAAGCAGTCTCCGTACAACCCGGGAGAGATGTAGATGTCCGTATCGGACGAGACCAGCACCGTCACCGACGGCATCATCCTGTCCGACGCCGCCGCGGCGAAGGTCAAGGCCCTGCTCGACCAGGAAGGCCGTGACGACCTGGCCCTGCGTGTCGCCGTCCAGCCCGGTGGCTGCTCCGGCCTGCGCTACCAGCTCTTCTTCGACGAGCGTTCCCTCGACGGCGACGTGGTCAAGGACTTCGACGGCGTCAAGGTCGTCACCGACCGCATGAGCGCCCCCTACCTGGGCGGCGCGTCCATCGACTTCGTGGACACCATCGAGAAGCAGGGCTTCACGATCGACAACCCGAACGCGACGGGCTCCTGCGCCTGCGGCGACTCCTTCAGCTAGGGCGTCCCGGTACTCGACGCGGAAGGCGGCGGCCCCCCCCGGGGGGCCGCCGCCTTCCGCGTGTCGTCCGGTCACAGCACTAGCGGGGCAGCCGCGCCCCCGGCTTCTCCAGGGGGACCTGCTTGCCGTCCGGGCCGACGACCGTCCGGTCGCCCAGCGGCTCGTCGAGCCGCACGGTCCGGTGGAAGAACTTGGCGATCTTGATGCAGACGGTGTCCGGCCACGGCGTCTCGGTCACGGTGACCTTCACCCGGTCCCCGCTCTCCACCGCCGTCGCCCGGTAGTCGGAGCACACCCCGCCCGTGAAGCCGACGACCAGTTCGTCGCCCTCGGCCGTGTAGCCGTCGACCTTCACGTCACGGGTCCCGGTGCCCGAGGTCGGCGCCGCGGACGGCGTGGCGGCCGGGGGTGCGCTCAGGAACTCCGGCTCGACCGCCGGATACGTCACCGTGTAGGCGTCCCCCGCCCCGGCCCCGCGCACCGAGAACAGCCAGGAGGGCACCAGCACCTGCCGGCCGCCCGAGGTGTGCGGGGCGAGCCCGAACACCGCGTCCTCGACCGTGAGCGTCTCCTTCAGGGCCACACCGGCCGACGTCCCGCACGGGCTCTCCGGCCGCTCCTGCGCCGGCACGGGCGTGGCGCAGCCGCCGATGCCGGCACGGGGATCGGTCCCCGGCGCCGCGTTCATCCGGTCCAGCGTCTCCTGCGCCCCCAGCACCGGGTACGTCGCCCCCTCGACCGGTGCCTTCACCTGGCCGCTGCCGGCGACGATCTCGCCCTGGGTGCTCACGGTGACGCCGGTCGTCCAGCCGTGGGTCGGCAGACCGTCGACCTCGGGGTCGGCGTTCACGACCCGCTGCGCACCCGTGACCTGGCTCGCGTCGATCGTGGCGTCGTCCTGCCCGACCGCCTTCAGGACCGGCGCCGCCGCCTTCTTCGCGGCCGCCTCGCTCACCGGGTCCGCGGACGAGGCCGTGGCCTCCGGCGCGCAGACGTCGGAGCCGTTCTTGCAGGCGTCGGTGCCGGGGGCGTACCGGCTGAACGTCCACAGGCCCGGCGCCCCCTTCTCCACCCGGAGCACCGGACCGGACCCGTCGTTCCCGGAACCGATCCGCCACGTCAGGCCTTCGGCCACCGGAGTGCCCTCGACCCCCAGTGCGCCCGCCAGCCGGGCCACCTCTGTCTGCGTCACCTCGCCCTTCGCCCAGTACACGGACGCCGAGCCGGGGCCCGCCGGGAGGGTGCCGTCGGCCCGGTAGGTCACCCCGTACGGGTTCGGCTCCCCGGGCGCGATGCCCTGCGGGCTCCCCTGGGCCGACGCCGGGGCGTGGTCGTCCAGCACGAGCGCCGACGGAGTGCCGGCCGCCGCGGGCGCCCGGCCACCGCCACCGGTGCCGTCTCCCGCACGGGAGGCGAGGAAGGCCCCGCCTCCGCCGACGAGCAGTACGGCGGCGGCGACGGAGGCGACGAGGACGACGGAGCGCCGGCGACCGCCCCGGGAGGCGCCGTCGCCGGGAGAGCGGCCGACGACGGCGTCGTCGGCCTCCTCCTCCAGGTCCGGACCCGCGTGAGGCGCCGGACGGGCCGCCGGCTCCTCCGTGTCGGAGGCACCGGCCGGGCCGAGGCTCCTCGCTTCCGCAGCCGTGCCGGGGGCATCGGCGGGCACCTCCGGGCCGGGCCGATGCGCACTCCCCTCGGCCCCGGCTGCCTCGGCCTCGCCGGCCTGCGCGGTCTCCTCGACCGTGGCCTCCTCCGCACGCGCCTCCTCCGGCGTACCCCGGTCCTGCGGGGCACGTCCGTCCTCCGGCCCGCGTGCGGCGTCGTCGTTGTCGGGTCGCTCGGTGTTCACCGCATCGCTCCTTCGGCTGCGCCGCTGTCGTACCTCACATCCCCTGCACGGGGGACAGCGATGGGACGCAGCGGGGGAGCGCACGGTTCCCCTGCTCGCGCCCCGGCCGAAAGAAGGGCCCGCGGAAGGCGGCCCGTACAGGGCCCGTGGGGGAGCCCGCGTCAGTTGCCGTACTCCGGCATCGCCTCCAGCAGCCGGGCCGCGGTCGCGGGGACGGTCACGCCGTGGATCAGGGACAGCGGCACCGGACGGGCCGCGCGCTTCTCCGGGGCGGTCCAGTGCGGTGCCATCCGGGCGCAGTCACCCCGCAGCGACGCCAGGTCGCCTTCGAGATCGGCCGGAGCGGGCGAGTGGACCTTGAGGTTCGTCATGACGGCACCGTATGCACGGTCGGGGGCGCGAAGAAAGATTTACTATCGGGTAGTTTCATCCGCTTCAACGGTCACGGTCGACCGGGTAGCGTGAACTGTCAATCCCCCTCCCACAGGAGAGTCCACGCCGTGCGCATCGCAGTCACCGGCTCCATCGCAACCGACCACCTCATGACGTTCCCCGGCCGCTTCGCCGACCAGCTCGTCGCGGACCAGCTCCACACGGTCTCGCTCTCCTTCCTGGTCGACAAGCTGGACGTACGGCGCGGCGGGGTGGGCGCGAACATCGCCTTCGGCATGGGGCAGCTCGGCACGAAGCCCATCCTGGTCGGCGCCGCCGGCTCCGACTTCGACGAGTACCGGGCCTGGCTGGACCGGCACGGCGTCGACACCGCCTCGGTCCGCATCTCCGAGACCCTGCACACCGCCCGCTTCGTGTGCACCACGGACTCCGACCACAACCAGATCGGCTCCTTCTACACGGGCGCGATGAGCGAGGCCCGCCTCATCGAGCTGAAGACCGTCGCCGACCGCGTCGGCGGCCTCGACCTGGTCCTGATCGGCGCCGACGACCCCGAGGCGATGCTGCGCCACACGGAGGAGTGCCGCTCCCGGAACATCCCCTTCGCCGCCGACTTCTCCCAGCAGATCGCCCGCATGGGCGGCGAGGAGATCCGCATCCTGCTGGACGGGGCGACGTACCTCTTCTCCAACGAGTACGAGAAGGGCCTCATCGAATCCAAGACCGGCTGGAGCGACGAGGAGATCCTCGGCAAGGTCGGCCACCGCGTCACCACCCTCGGCGCGCGCGGCGTGCGCGTCGAGCGGGCCGGCGAGGAGCCGATCGAGGTCGGCTGCCCGCAGGAGGAGCGCAAGGCCGAGCCCACCGGCGTCGGCGACGCCTTCCGCGCCGGCTTCCTCTCCGGCCTGGCATGGGACGTCTCCCTGGAGCGCGCCGCCCAGATCGGCTGCATGCTCGCCACCCTGGTCATCGAGACCATCGGCACCCAGGAGTACCAGCTCCGCCGCGCCCACTTCATGGACCGCTTCGCGAAGGCGTACGGCGACGAGGCCGCCGCCGAGGTCCAGAAGCACCTGAACTGACCCGGGGCGGCCGGCACCCCGGCCCACCCCGGCCCACCCGGAGCCGGCCCGGAGGACTCCGGGCCGGCTCAGACGAGCCGGCGGACCAGATGGGCGGAGCCCCGGTCCGCCGGCTCCTCGCCGACGTACTCCTGTCCCCGCATCTGGCACCAGGCGGGGATGTCGAGCCGGGCCGCCTCGTCGTCGGCCAGGATCCGCACGGTGCCGCCGACCGGCACGTCACCGATGACCTTCGCCAGTTCGATGACGGGGAGCGGGCAGAGCTTGCCGAGGGCGTCGACGACCAGCTCGTCCTCCCCCGTGACGGCCGTCGGCGTGGGCGTCCCGAGCTTGTCCCGCACCCCCGCCACCACGCCCGGCAGCACGGCGAGGAACCGCTCCACGTCCTCCTCGGCCGTCCCCGGCGGCAGCGACACCCGCACGTTGCCCTCGCTCAGCACCCCCATCGCCCTGAGCACATGACTCGGCGTGAGCGTGCTGCTCGTGCAGGACGAACCGGACGAGACGGAGAACCCCTCCCGGTCCAGCTCGTGCAGCAGGGTCTCCCCGTCGACATAGAGACAGGAGAAGGTGACGATCCCGGGCAGCCGCCGCTCCGCGTCACCCACCACCTCCACGTCCGGCACGGTCCGCGCCACCGCGGCCCGGATCCGCCCGGTCAGCTCCCGCAGCCGCGCCGCCTCGGCCGCCGCCTCCGTCCGCACCGCCCGCAGCGACGCCACCGCGGCCACGATCGCCGGGATGTTCTCGAACCCGGCCGCGCGCCCCGACTCCCGCTCGTCGGCGGGCCCTTCAGGAGCGAACCGCACCCCCTTGCGCACCACCAGCAGCCCCACCCCCGACGGTCCGCCCCACTTGTGCGCGCTCGCCGCCAGCAGCGACCAGGGCCCCGCCACCGGCCCCCACCCGAGCGACTGGGCCGCGTCGACGAACAACGGCACCCCCGCCTCCCGGCACGCCTCGGCCACCTCCGCCACCGGCTGCTCGGTCCCCACCTCGTGGTTGGCCGACTGAAGACAGGCGAGCGCGGTGTCCGGCCGCAGCGCCCCGGCGTACGACGCGGCGGTCACCGCGCCGGACCGCAGCACCGGCACCCGGGTCACCGTCCCGCCGGCCGACTCGAAGGCCCCGGCCGAATGGAGCACGGAGGAGTGTTCGACCGCTGACACGATCAGGTGGCGTCCGGCGCGCCGCCGGCCTGCGAGCGCGCCGGCGACACCGCTGTGCACGGCGCGCGTCCCCGACGGGGTGAACACCACCTCGTCGGGCCGGCACCCCACCGCCTCCGCCGCGGCCTCACGGGAGGCGTCCAGCAGCAGCCGGGCCCGGCGGCCCTCCCGGTAGAGGCGTGCGGGATCGGCCCACCCCTCGTCGAGGGAGGCCAACAGGGCCTGACGGGCCACGGGATGGAGCGGGGCGGCGGAGGCGGCGTCGAAGTAGGGCACACGGCAACGGTAGAGCGCGGGGGAGCGGGACCGCGGGCCGGGGAACGGCGCGAGCAGCCACAAACCCGCACGCACGCGTCCAACAGACCGCATCCCCGAGTGATTAGGGGCCCTCTCCCACCCCTGGGCATGACCCCCGGCGCGTTGCCCACCCCTCCCCGCGCGACCCCAAAACGCGTCCAGTAGGGTTTGGTCCGCATAAACATCCAAACCCCTGCCCGACGCAGGGCGGCGACCTACCAGCGAGAAGGCCGCAGCCGACCGCGCGGGCGAGACTCTCGGGAAGGCGCTACGTGAGTCCCAACGGCTCCGACCGCTCGCCGCGGCGCCCGATGCGGCGGAAGCTGCTGCAGGCACTGACCGCGGGCCTGGTCCTTGCGACCGCAACCGGTTGCACATACGAGGACTTCCCCCGCCTTGGTATGCCCACCCCGACCACGGAAGAGGCTCCGCGGATCCTCTCCCTGTGGCAGGGCTCATGGGCTGCCGCGCTGGCCACCGGCGTGCTGGTGTGGGGCCTGATCCTGTGGAGTGCTTTCTTCCACCGGCGCAGCCGCACCAAGGTCGAGGTACCTCCGCAGACCCGGTACAACATGCCCATCGAGGCCCTGTACACGGTGGTCCCGATCATCATCGTCTCGGTCCTCTTCTACTTCACCGCCCGCGACGAATCGAAGCTGCTCAGCCTCGACAAGAAGCCCGACGTCACGGTCAACGTGGTCGGCTTCCAGTGGAGCTGGTGCTTCAACTACATCGAGAGCGTCGACGGTTCCACCGGTGACGCGAAGTCCGACAAGAACCTGGCCGCGATCCCGGACCGGTACAAGAAGGACTTCCCGGCCGACGCGGGCGGTGTCTACACCTGCGGCACCCCCGGTGAGCGGAACCCGCAGACCGACAACCCCGGCCCGACCCTCTGGCTCCCCGAGGGCAAGACGGTCCGCTTCGTCCTCACCTCGCGTGACGTCATCCACTCCTTCTGGGTGGTGCCGTTCCTGATGAAGCAGGACGTCATCCCGGGCCACACCAACGCCTTCCAGGTGACCCCCAACAAGCAGGGCACCTTCCTGGGCAAGTGCGCCGAGCTGTGCGGCGTCGACCACTCCCGGATGCTGTTCAACGTGAAGGTCGTCTCCCCCGAGCGCTACGAGCAGCACCTGAAGGACCTCGCCAAGAAGGGGCAGACCGGTTACGTTCCGGCCGGCATCGAGCAGACGAGCCCCGAGAAGAACCGGGAGTCGAACATCCTGTGAGCATCCTCAACGAACCCCAGGGTGCCGCCGCAGCAGGGTCCTACTATGAGGACGAGCTGCCGGTCCGGCGCCAGCGCCGTGGCGAAGTCGCCGTCAAGTGGCTCACCACGACGGACCACAAGACGATCGGCACGCTGTACCTCGTGACGTCGTTCGCGTTCTTCTGCATCGGCGGCGTGATGGCGCTCTTCATGCGCGCCGAGCTGGCCCGTCCGGGCCTGCAGTTCATGTCGAACGAGCAGTTCAACCAGGCGTTCACGATGCACGGCACGATCATGCTGCTGATGTTCGCGACGCCGCTGTTCGCCGGCTTCGCGAACTGGATCATGCCGCTCCAGATCGGTGCCCCCGACGTCGCCTTCCCGCGGCTGAACATGTTCGCCTACTGGCTGTACCTGTTCGGCTCGCTGATCGCCGTGGGCGGCTTCCTCACCCCCTCGGGTGCGGCCGACTTCGGCTGGTTCGCCTACTCCCCGCTCTCGGACGCGGTCCGCAGCCCGGGCATCGGCGCCGACATGTGGATCATGGGCCTGGCCTTCTCCGGCTTCGGCACGATCCTCGGCTCGGTCAACTTCATCACCACGATCATCTGCATGCGCGCCCCGGGCATGACCATGTTCCGCATGCCGATCTTCACCTGGAACGTCCTGCTGACCGGTGTCCTGGTCCTGCTGGCCTTCCCGGTCCTCGCGGCAGCGCTGTTCGCCCTGGAGGCGGACCGCAAGTTCGGCGCCCACATCTTCGACGCCTCCAACGGCGGCGCGTTGCTGTGGCAACACCTCTTCTGGTTCTTCGGCCATCCAGAGGTGTACATCATCGCCCTGCCGTTCTTCGGGATCATCTCCGAAGTGATCCCCGTGTTCTCCCGCAAGCCGATGTTCGGCTACATGGGCCTGATCGCCGCGACCATCTCGATCGCCGGTCTGTCCGTGACCGTGTGGGCGCACCACATGTACGTCACCGGTGGCGTCCTGCTCCCGTTCTTCTCCTTCATGACGTTCCTCATCGCCGTCCCGACGGGCGTGAAGTTCTTCAACTGGATCGGAACGATGTGGAAGGGGTCACTGAGTTTCGAGACCCCGATGCTGTGGGCGACCGGCTTCCTGATCACCTTCACCTTCGGTGGTCTGACCGGTGTCATCCTGGCCTCGCCGCCGATGGACTTCCACGTCTCGGACTCGTACTTCGTGGTGGCGCACTTCCACTACGTCGTCTTCGGCACCGTCGTCTTCGCGATGTTCTCCGGCTTCCACTTCTGGTGGCCGAAGATGACCGGCAAGATGCTCGACGAGCGCCTCGGCAAGATCACCTTCTGGACGCTGTTCGTCGGCTTCCACGGCACGTTCCTGGTCCAGCACTGGCTGGGCGCCGAGGGCATGCCGCGCCGTTACGCGGACTATCTGGCCGCCGACGGCTTCACCGCCCTGAACACGATCTCGACGATCAGCTCGTTCGTGCTCGGCCTGTCCGTCCTGCCGTTCTTCTACAACGTGTGGAAGACCGCCAAGTACGGCAAGCCGGTCCAGGTCGACGACCCGTGGGGCTACGGCCGCTCCCTGGAGTGGGCGACCTCCTGCCCGCCGCCGCGGCACAACTTCCTCACCCTGCCGCGGATCCGCAGTGAATCCCCGGCGTTCGACCTGCACCACCCGGAGATCGCAGCGCTCGAGCAGCTGGAGCACGCCGGTCACGGCGCCGCCGCCGTCGCGGGCAGCAAGGAGGCCGGCAAGTGAAGATCCAGGGCAAGATGTTCATCTGGCTGAGCGTCTTCCTGCTCGTCATGGCGACCGTCTACGGCGTCTGGTCCAAGGAGCCGGCCGGTACGACGGCCCTCTTCCTGGCCTTCGGCCTGTCCATCATGGTCGGCTTCTACCTGGGCTTCACCGCCAAGCGGGTCGACACCGGTGCCCAGGACAACAAGGAGGCGGACGTCGCGGACGACGCCGGCGAGCTGGGCTTCTTCAGCCCGCACAGCTGGCAGCCGCTCTCCCTGGCCATCGGCGGCGCCCTCGCCTTCCTGGGGGTCGCGGTCGGCTGGTGGCTGCTCTACTTCTCCGCCCCGCTGATCCTCATCGGCCTGTGGGGCTGGGTCTTCGAGTACTACCGCGGCGAGAACCGCACCCAGTAGCACGCGCCGTGCGCGACAGAGCCCGGACACTCCGCAAGGAGCGTCCGGGCTCCTGCTTTTGCCGTAATCGGTATCGCCCGTCCGTGTCACCCGGCGTGCCGTGTTTGACGCTGCTCCCTAGCGTGGAGCCATGAGCCACGAACCCCGCCCCCGCACCGTCGCCGGCTGCACGCTGTTGGTGACCGCCCTGGTCGCGGGCGCAACCGCCTGCGGCTCGGACGGCAACCCGCTGGCCTCACGCCCGTACGACGCGACGGACCGGATCTCGTTCAACGTCCCCCGCGGCGACGCCGAGAAGGCCGACCCGGACAAGCCCCTGGAGATCAGGGCGGAGGACTCCGACGAGCGGATCACCGACGTCACCGCCCTGGACGCCACAGGCCGCTACGTGGCGGGCGAACTCGCCGCCGACGGCCGTCGCTGGCACAGCACCGAGCCGCTCGCCGCGGGCGCCCACTACACGGTCCGGGTGAGCACCGAGGACGAGGACGGCGCCCCCGGCCGCCGGGTCCTCACCTTCGACACCGGCAGGCCCACCGCCAAGAAGCGGCTGACCGTCACCTTCGGTCCCGGCACGGGCACCTACGGCGTCGGCCGGCCCGTCACCGCCGAACTGAGCCGGCCGATCAAGGACCCCGCCCAGCGGGCCGTCGTGGAACGCGCCCTGAAGGTCGACGCCAAGCCCGCCGTGCAGGGGGCCTGGCACTGGGTGGACGACAAGACGCTGCACTACCGCCCGAAGGACTACTGGCCCGCCCACGCCACCGTCCGCGTCCGCAGCACCCTGGACGGCATCAAGGTCGGCGACCGGCTCTGGGGCGGGAAGTCGAAGGGGGTCACCCTCACCATCGGCGACCGCGTCATCGCCGTCACCGACGCCTCCGCGCACTCCCTCACGCTGTACCGCAACGGTGAGGAGGTGAAGGAGATTCCCGTCACCACCGGAAAGCCCGGCTTCGAGACCCGCAACGGCGTCAAGGTCGTCCTGGGCAAGGAGTACTTCGTACGCATGCGCGGCACCAGCATCGGCATCGCCGAGGGCTCCTCGGAGTCGTACGACCTGCCCGTGTACTACGCCACCCGCGTCACCTGGAGCGGCGAGTACGTCCACGCCGCCCCCTGGTCCGTCGGCTCCCAGGGCTCCGCCAACGTCAGCCACGGCTGCGTGGGCATGAGCACCGCGAACGCCGAGTGGTTCTTCGAGAACGTCCGCGAGGGCGACATCGTCCAGGTCGTCAACAGCGACGGCGACACGATGGAGACCTTCGGCAACGGCTTCGGCGACTGGAACCTGGACTGGAAGAAGTGGCGCGAGGGCAGCGCCCTGACAGCCGGCAAGCAGAAGCCCCAGGAGGACACCTCGAGGCTTTGGCCGACGGCCGTCTAGCACGTCCCGCGGGGCCGCGGGCCTCCGCGGCCCCGCGGGACGCGCCCGGCCCCGACGGCCCGCGGGTGCCCGCGCGCGCCGGCGTCTCAGGCTCCGGCGAGGCCCTCGGACGCGCCCACGAGGCTCCGGCGGCGCAGCAGGGCCGCCAGGGCCTCCGCGAACTCCACGGGGTCCACCGGCAGCGTCACGGCCGCGTCGGCCCGGCTCCAGGTCGCCAGCCACGCGTCCTGCGGCCGCCCGATGAGCAGCAGCACCGGCGGGCAGCGGAACACCTCGTCCTTGATCTGCCGGCACAGCCCCATGCCGCCCATGGGAACGGCCTCGCCGTCCAGCACGCACACGTCGATCCCGCCCCGGTCCAGCTCCGTCAGCACGGCGGCGGGCGTCGCGCACTCCAGGAACTCGACCAGGGGCGCGTCCGGGGCCGGCCGCCGGCCGGCGGCCAGCCGCACCTGCTCCCTGGTGTTGGCGTCGTCGCTGTAGACCAGCACCGTGGCGGTCGCCTGCATGGTTCCTCCGCGTCATTGGAGTGGAACTTCGGGGTACCGATGGGGCGGATGCTACTCCCCCGCACACCTCGTCAACACCTGTTGGAACATGCCTGCGATGGGCCATACGGGCAGTACACGAGGTGCGAACACTCCGAACGGCACCCCCCGGAGTGAGGGCGGGATAAGCGACCGACATAATGTCGGTCGTGGCGACAGCAACGACAGTAGACACCGGGCACGCGCACCCGTCGGTCAATCGGCCGAACCTCACCAGCGTCGGAACCATCATCTGGCTGAGTTCCGAGCTGATGTTCTTCGCGGCCCTCTTCGCGATGTACTTCACCCTGCGATCGGTGACGGGTCCCGATCACTGGAAGGAAATGGCGCACGCGCTGAACCTTCCGTTCTCGGCGACGAACACCACGATCCTGGTGCTCTCCTCCCTCACCTGCCAGCTCGGCGTCTTCGCCGCCGAGCGCGGTGACGTGAAGAAGCTCAGAATGTGGTTCATCGTCACCTTCGTGATGGGTGCGATCTTCATCGGCGGTCAGGTGTACGAGTACACCGAGCTGGTCAAGAAGGACGGGCTCTCGCTCTCCTCCGACCCGTACGGCTCGGCGTTCTACCTGACCACCGGGTTCCACGGCCTGCACGTGACGGGTGGCCTCATCGCCTTCCTGTTCGTCCTCGGCCGCACCTACGCGGCGAAGAGGTTCACCCACGAACAGGCGACCGCGGCCATCGTCGTGTCCTACTACTGGCACTTCGTCGATGTCGTCTGGATCGGCCTCTTCGCCACGATCTACCTGATCAAGTAGCCGGGCCCGATCCCGCACCCGTCCCAGAAGCATCGACGCAGAAGATCCTGACACCGGGGTAATCCGTGAAAAAGCTCTCCGCACGACGACGCCATCCGATGGCGGCGCTCGTCGTCCTACTCCTCGCGCTGGCATGCACCGGGGGGCTGTACGCCGCGTTCGCACCCGCGAGCAAGGCGCAGGCAGACGAAACCGCACAGTCCCTCGCCATCGACGAGGGCAAGAAGCTCTACGCCGTCGGCTGCGCCAGCTGCCACGGCACCGGCGGTCAGGGCACCTCCGACGGTCCGAGCCTGGTCGGCGTGGGCGCCGCGGCCGTCGACTTCCAGGTCGCCACCGGCCGGATGCCGGCCGCGACCTCCCAGGGCGCCCAGGTGCCCAAGAAGAAGAACATCTACACGCAGGCCGAGATCGACCAGCTCGCCGCGTACATCGCCTCGCTCGGCGCCGGCCCGGCCGTCCCCACCGAGGCCCAGTACGGGCCCGAGGGCGCGGACATCGCCAAGGGTGGTGAGCTGTTCCGCACCAACTGCGCTCAGTGCCACAACTTCACCGGCAAGGGCGGCGCCCTGACCCGGGGCAAGTACGCGCCTTCGCTGGAGGGCGTGGACCCGAAGCACATCTACGAGGCCATGCAGACCGGCCCGCAGAACATGCCCTCCTTCCCCGACACCACCCTGTCGGAGCAGAACAAGAAGGACATCATCGCGTACCTGGACGCGGTCAACAGCTCCGACACGGAGAGCCCCGGCGGCCTTGAGCTGGGCGGCCTCGGGCCGGTCAGCGAGGGCCTCTTCGGCTGGATCTTCGGTCTCGGCGGTCTGATCGCCGTCGCCGTGTGGGTCGCCGCCCGGACCGCAAAGGCCAAGAAGTCATGAGTAGCCAAGACATCCCAGAAGAGAACCTGCCCGCTGAGCAGGACCACGTCCACGGAGCCGTGGGCGTCGCGGACGAGAAGCACCCGTTCGCCGACCCCGGCCTGCCGCCGCACGAGCACCGCGTGCAGGACATCGACGAGCGGGCCGCCAAGCGGTCCGAGCGTGCGGTCGCCTTCCTGTTCACGCTGTCGATGCTGGCCACCGTCGGCTTCATCGCCTCCTACGTGGCGATCCCGCACGACAAGTCGGTCTTCATCTTCCCGCTCGGCCACATCAGCGCGCTGAACTTCGCGCTCGGTCTGACGCTCGGCGCGGCCCTGTTCTGCATCGGCGCGGGCGCGGTCCACTGGGCCCGCACCCTGATGTCCGACGTGGAGATCGCCGACGAGCGGCACCCGATCGAGGCGGCGCCCGAGGTCAAGGCCAAGGTCATGGCCGACTTCCGGGACGGCGCCAGGGAGTCCGCGCTGGGCCGCCGCAAGCTGATCCGCAACACGATGTTCGGTGCGCTGGCCCTGTTCCCGCTCTCCGGTGTCGTCCTGCTGCGCGACCTCGGTCCGCTGCCCGAGGACAAGCTGCGGCACACGCTGTGGGCCAAGGGCAAGCTGCTCGTCAACATGAACACCAACGAGCCGCTGCGTCCCTCGGACGTCGCCGTCGGTTCCCTCACCTTCGCCAAGCCGGAAGGCCTGGAGGAGGAGGACCACGACTTCCAGACCGAGATCGCCAAGGCCGCCCTGATGATCGTCCGCATCCAGCCGGACAACATCAAGGACAAGCGCGAGCTCGAGTGGTCGCACGAGGGCATCGTGGCGTACTCGAAGATCTGCACCCACGTGGGTTGCCCGATCTCCCTGTACGAGCAGCAGACGCACCACGTGCTGTGCCCCTGCCACCAGTCCACCTTCGACCTGTCCGACGGTGCCCGAGTGATCTTCGGTCCCGCCGGTCACGCCCTGCCGCAGCTGCGCATCGGCGTGAACGACGAGGGCTATCTCGAGGCGCTCGGCGACTTCGAAGAGCCCGTCGGTCCTGCCTTCTGGGAGCGCGGATGAGCAACAAGGACGACCGCCGCAAGGCACCCGCGGGCGAGCGGGTCGCCGACTGGGCCGACGGCCGCCTGGGGATCTACTCCCTGGCCAAGGCCAACATGCGCAAGATCTTCCCGGACCACTGGTCCTTCATGCTCGGTGAGATCTGCCTCTACAGCTTCATCATCATCATCCTCACGGGTGTGTACCTGACGCTGTTCTTCCACCCGTCGATGAACGAGGTGGAGTACCACGGCAGCTACGTCCCGCTGCAGGGCCAGCTGATGTCCGAGGCCTTCAACTCGACCATGCACATCTCCTTCGACGTGCGCGGTGGTCTGCTCATCCGGCAGATCCACCACTGGGCCGCGGTCATCTTCCTCGCCGGCATGTTCGTGCACATGATGCGCGTCTTCTTCACGGGCGCCTTCCGCAAGCCGCGCGAGATCAACTGGCTGTTCGGCTTCCTGCTGTTCGTCCTGGGCATGTTCACCGGTTTCACCGGCTACTCGCTCCCGGACGACCTGCTCTCCGGCACCGGTGTCCGCTTCACGCAGGGCGCGATCCTGTCCGTGCCGATCGTCGGCACGTACATCTCGATGTTCCTGTTCGGCGGGGAGTTCCCGGGCGGCGACTTCGTCGCGCGGTTCTACTCGATCCACATCCTGCTGCTGCCGGGCATCATGCTCGGGCTCGTGGTCGGCCACCTGATCCTGGTCTTCTACCACAAGCACACCCAGTTCGCGGGTCCCGGACGCACCAACAAGAACGTCGTCGGCATGCCGCTGCTGCCGGTCTACATGGCCAAGGCCGGAGGCTTCTTCTTCCTGGTCTTCGGTGCCATCGCGGCCATGGCCGGCATCGCGACCATCAACCCGATCTGGGTGCTGGGCCCCTACCGTCCGGACCAGGTGTCCACCGGCGCCCAGCCCGACTGGTACATGGGCTTCGCCGAGGGCCTGATCCGCGCGATGCCGGGCTGGGAGATCAACTTCTGGGGCCACACGCTGGTCATGGGCGTGTTCGTCCCGCTGGTGCTGTTCGGTCTGTTCCTCGGTGTGATCGCCATGTACCCGTTCATCGAGTCCTGGGTCACCGGCGACAAGCGCGAGCACCACATCCTGGACCGGCCGCGCAACGCCCCGACCCGTACGGCCTTCGGTGTCGCCTGGGTCACCGGCTACCTGATCATGCTGGTCGGTGGTGGCAACGACATCATCGCCACCCACTTCCACCTGTCGATCAACGCGGTCACCTGGTTCGTCCGGATCGGCTTCTTCGCCGGACCGGTCATCGCCTTCGTGATCACCAAGCGGATCTGCCTCGGCCTCCAGCGCCGCGACAAGGACAAGGTGCTGCACGGTCGCGAGACCGGCACCATCAAGCGCCTGCCGCACGGTGAGTTCATCGAGGTGCACGAGCCGCTCAGCCAGGAGGCGCTCTACACGCTCACCGCGCACGAGCAGTACAAGCCCGCCGAGATCGGCCCGACGGTCGACGAGAACGGCGTCGAGCGCAAGGTGAACCGTGCCGAGAAGGTCCGCGTCAAGCTGAGCAACGCGTACTACGGCGAGGAGAGCCAGATCGCCAAGCCGACCGTCGAGGAGTACAAGGAGATCACGAGCGGCCACGGCCACCACTGATCGCTGCGTCGCCACGCACCCCAGAAGGGCCCCGTCCGGTGTACGGACGGGGCCCTTCGCCCTGTCCGCGGCTGGATAGGGTGGAACCGTCGAGACGCGCGTCCCGTGGAGCGGGACCACACTGATCCAGGAGCGGCTTATGAGCGCTGTGACCCCCGCCGGAGGCGACACCGCGGCGGCCCGTTCCTGGCCCGAGGTGCTGAACGCCCTGCTGTCCGGCCGCGACCTGAGCGCCGACGCCACGGCATGGGCGATGGACCGCATCATGCGCGGCGAGGCCACCGACGCGCAGATCGCCGGCTTCGTGGTGGCGCTGCGCGCCAAGGGCGAGACCGTCGAGGAGATCAACGGACTCGTCCGCGCGATGTACGAGCACGCGAACGTCATCGAGGTGCCCGGCCCGGCGGTCGACATCGTCGGCACGGGCGGCGACGGCGCGAAGACGGTCAACATCTCCACGATGTCCTCGATCGTCGTCGCCGGCACGGGCGTCAAGGTCGTCAAGCACGGCAACCGGGCCGCGTCCTCCGCCTCCGGTGCCTCGGACGTCCTGGAGAAGCTCGGTGTCCGCCTCGACCTGACCCCGCGGCGGGTGGCCGAGGTCGCCGAGGAGGCGGGCATCACCTTCTGCTTCGCCGTCAAGTTCCACCCGGCGCTGCGTCACGCGGGTGCCGCGCGCGGCCAGCTGGGCATCCGCACGGTGTTCAACGTCCTCGGCCCGCTGACCAACCCGGCCAGGGTCCGGGCCCAGGCGGTCGGTGTGGCGGACCTGCGCATGGCGCCGATCGTCGCCGGTGTCTTCGCCGAACGCGGCCACTCCTCGCTGGTGTTCCGCGGCGACGACGGCCTCGACGAGCTGACGACGACCTCCACCTCCCGGGTCTGGGTCGTGCGGGAGGGCAAGGTGACCGAGGAGTCCTTCGACCCGCGCGACGTCGGCCTCGACCTCGTTCCCGTCGAGGCCCTGCGGGGTGCCGACGCCTCCTACAACGCCGAGGTGGCGCGCAGGCTGCTGGACGGCGGGACGGGCCCCGTCCGCGACGCCGTCCTGCTGAACTCGGCGGCCGCCCTGGTCGCCCTGGAGCCGACCGGGGCACCGCTCGCCGAGCAGCTCCGCGCCGGTATGGCCAGGGCCGCGGAGTCCCTCGACTCGGGGGCGGCGAAGCGGACGCTGGAGCGCTGGGCGGCGGCCACCCACGCCTGAGCCGGGACAACGGCCGGCGAGGCGCGGTCCCGGCCCCTGGTGTCTCAGGAAATGGACCGCGCCTTGCGCGCCGGTGATCGTGTGGCAGGATGCCGTACCAGGTCATGAGTGACAGTCATGAGGCCCCGGCCGACTGTCCGGCAACCCTCCGTCCGTGGCGGGGTGCCCCGGGTGAAGACCAGGCTGTGGACACAAAGGTCCACGGCAAGCGCGGACCCCTCGTCACACCAGGGGTCCTGGTCGTCGAGGAGCCTTCCGTGAGCAAGCGAATGCGATAGGGCCGCAGAGCCCCGCCTCCGCATCCCTCCTTCACCTTTTCCCGCGCTCGAGCCCCAGGGCCTCTCGTGCGGATCATGCCGGGCCCGCGGGCCCCGCTCCCTGATCCGGCCTGATCCGAACGGAAGAACCCGGCCGCTCGCGTGGTGAATCCCTCTGCCTCTCACGGGAGTTCCGTCATGTCCGTCTCCACCGCTGCCGTCGCCCCGACCGTTTGCGCCCCCCTGCCCGTTCTGGGACGGGATGTCACCGTCCCGCTCGTCACCGGCGGCGAGGTCGGCTACGCGGCCCTGGACTACGCCGCCAGCGCGCCCGCCCTCCAGCGTGTCTGGGACGACGTGGCCGCCTACGCCCCCTACTACGGCAGCGTCCACCGCGGCGCCGGACACCTCTCCCAGCTCTCCACCGACCTCTTCGAGAACGCCCGCCGCACGGTCGCCGACTTCCTCGACTGCCGGCCCGACGACCAGCTCGTCTTCACCCGCTCCACCACCGACTCCCTCAACCTCCTCGCCGCCGCCCTTCCCGCCGACTGCCAGGTCTTCGTCTTCGAGACCGAGCACCACGCCGCGCTGCTGCCCTGGAAGAACGCCCGGGTCACCTGCCTCGACGCCCCCCGCACCCCGCGGCAGGCCGTGGCCGCCCTGGAGCGGGCCCTCGCCGACCGGGAACCGCACGGCCCGGCCCTGGTCTGCGTCACCGGCGCCTCCAACGTCACCGGCGAGCTGTGGCCCGTGCGCGAGCTGGCCGCCGCGGCCCACGCCCACGGTGCCCGGATCGTCCTGGACGCCGCCCAGCTCGCCCCCCACCACCCGGTGTCCGTCCGCGACCTCGACGTCGACTGGGTCGCCTTCTCCGGCCACAAGCTGTACGCCCCCTTCGGCTCCGGCGTGCTGGCCGGCCGCGCCGACTGGCTGCGGGCGGCCGAGCCGTACCTCGCCGGTGGCGGCGCCAGCCGCAAGGTGACCCGGCGCGCGGACGGGGGAGTGGAGGTGGAGTGGCACGAGAGCGCCGCCCGGCACGAGGCCGGCTCCCCGAACGTCATCGGGGCCTACGCCGTCGCCTCCGCCTGCAAGGCGCTCACCGAGGCGGGCTTCGACACCCTGGTGGCCCGCGAGCAGTACCTCGTGGAGAAGGTCCGCACCGGCCTCGCGGAGGTCCCCGAGGTGCGGATCCTGTCCCTCTTCGGCGACGACGCGCCGCGGGTCGGCGTGATCTCCTTCGTCGTGGACGGCTGGAACAGCTCCCACCTCGCCGCCGCGCTCTCCGCCGAGTACGGCATCGGCGTCCGCGACGGCCTCTTCTGCGCCCACCCCCTGGTGCGCACCCTCCTCGGCGGTGCCCCCCACAGCCAGGGCGAGTGCGGCGCCCCCGAGGCGGCCCCCGGCGAGAAGTCCCTCAACGCGATCCGCGTGAGCTTCGGCGCGGGCACCCCCGACGAGCACGTCGACCGCTTCGTGGCGGCGGTGCGGGAACTGGTGACCGAGGGTGCGAAGTGGCGCTACCGCACGGAGGGCGGCCGCTGCGTCCCGGCGGTGTAGACGGGCCCCGCCCGCCGCGGGCGGTGCGCCGGACGGTCAGGAGTCCAGCCCGATGGCGAACGCGGCCTCGAGGTCGTGCTGCGAGTAGGTGCGGAACGCCACGTGCGTGTCCGTCGCCTCCACGCCCGGAATCTTGCTGATCCGCCCCGGGATCACCTCGGCGAGGTCCTCGTGCTGCCGCACCCGCACCATGGCGATCAGGTCGTAGGTGCCGGTCACGGAGAACACCTCGCTCACGGACTCCAGCGAAGCGATCGACTCCGCGATCTCGGGGATCCGGTCCACGCTGGTCTTGATGAGGACGATCGCGGTGATCACGGCTGGTTCTCTCCCTCGGGGGCCGGAGCTGGGCTGCTGCTCACTCTAGTGCCGCGGCAGGCGACGTTCGCCCCGTCGCGACGCCCTGCACGCTCTCTCGCCGCACCGGCCGAAAGCCCGGGTGCATTCCGTACGAGGGCTTCCGGCCGGCACGCCGGGAGCACGCACCGGACGCCGCTCCTTCACGGGCGGACGCCGCCTGCCGCGGCACGGGTGGGCCGGGTGAACCGGGCCCACGCGTAGCCGAAGCCCAGCCCGAAGCCCACCAGGTGCGCCAGGTACGCCACGCCCGGCCCCGGTCCGGCCCGCCCCGCCGCCACCCACTGCAGCGCCGCCCAGAAGGGCAGCACGACCCAGGCCGGGAAGCGCAGCGGCAGGAAGAAGAGGAACGGCAGGAGACTGGTGACGCGGGCCCGGGGGAACAGGTACAGGAATGCGCCGAGAACCGCCGAGATCGCCCCGGAGGCGCCGACCAGGGACTGCCCCGAGCCGGCGTTGGCGGCGGCGTACCCCAGCAGTGCCAGGGCGCCGCAGCCGAGGTAGAAGAGCGTGAACTCGACGCGGCCCATCCGGTGCTCGGTCATCGCCCCGAAGACGTAGAGGAAGAGCATGTTGCCCAGCAGGTGCACCCAGCTGCCGTGGACGAACAGGGCCGTGAAGGGGGTGAGGGCGGACCGCGGCAAGCCGTCGAACACGTCCGCGGGGATCACGCCCCACCGGCGGAAGTAGGCGCGCTGCGCGAGCGCCGCCTCCTCGCCGGTGCCGTACACCGGGTCGAGGCCCGAGGCCGGGCCGATCACGAAGATCAGGCAGCACAGGGCCATCAGTGCGTACGTCACGGGCGCCACGGGGTGCCGGACGGCTCGGCCCAGGGGCCCGCTCCAGTCGCTGATCATGGCTACAGAGCATGACGCAACGGGGCGTACCGGGCCGTACCGCCTCGCCGCCGTGGACGGACGGGCGGCGAGGACCCGCCAGGCCGTAGGGTTACGAGCCACATGCTCCGGGGAGCCTTCGGCGCGCCCCGGTCCCGGAAGACGGACACTAGAAGGAAGCGGACAGTCACGATGACGGTTCCCCTGCCGACCGCCACGACGCGGTGGCGCTGCACCCTCTGCGGCAACCTCACGCGGTTCGACGTGACGCGCTCGTCGAAGGTCGTCGAGTACGTCCACCTCGATCTCGCCGGTGAGGCGAAGGTGGAGGAGCGCGAGGTGGTCAGTGAGACCATCGAGTCGGTGCGGTGCCGTTGGTGCAACGCCGTGGATCAGGTGGAACTGGTGGACAGGCCGGGCGCCGGCTCCTGAGGATGGGGGTCCCCCCCGCTCGAGCGAAGCCGAGGGTGGGGGAGGGCCCCGCACAGAATTGGGGTGTGACGGATGGTGGAGACCACGGGCGGGGGGCCGGGCGACGGCGCCGCCGAGGTGCTCGACCGTCCGCTGCCCGACGGAGTGCGGCGCCGGGTCGTGCAGATCGTCTCGGACGGCTTCGGCGGCCTGACCGTCGCCGAACTGCCCGCCCAGCTGCGGCAGTACGCCCGGTTCGCCCCGAACCGGCGGGCCAAGTTCGCGGGCAACGCGATGGCCGCCGCGCTGGAGACCGATCCGCTGTTCCGGCAGCGCATCGCGGAGAAGTTCAGGGAGGCCCAGCCGGAACTGGCCGGTGCCCTGGACTCCGGTTCGCCGCCCCCGGCCGCGGACCCGCTCGACGTGGCCGCCGCGGCCTACGTGCTGCGCCCCGCCGGCTGGGTCAAGCTGGTCACCGCCGCCGGCGAGGAGGCCCTGCGGGCGGACGCCGAGCGGGCCGACGAGGAGAGCCGGGCGGAGCTGGAGCGGCTGCGCGAGCAGCTGGCCGAGGCCCGTGAGCTGACCCGGACCGAGACCGAGCGGCTGCGCGCCGAGCTGGACGCGGCGAAGCGCGAGGGCGAGTCGCTGCACCGCAAGCTGCGGTCGGCCCTCAGCGACGTCAAGCGCGGTGAGGCCGCGCTGCGCAAGCTCCAGGGCGAGATGGAGGCTGTACGGAGCGAGGGGCAGGCGCAGGTGTCCGCGGCCGAGAGCGAGTCGCGGCGGCTCAAGACGCGGCTCAGCGAGGCGGAGGCCGCGCTGGAGGCCACCCGGCGGGCGGCCCGCGAGGGGCGCAGCGTCGAGGACATGCGGGTACGGCTGCTGCTGGACACCCTGCTGGAATCGGCCCAAGGACTGCGCCGGGAACTGGCGTTGCCGCCGGTGTCGGTGCGTCCGGCGGAGACCGTCGACGCGGTGGAGCCGGGCCGGATGACCCCGAAGGACATCGCGGCCCGCGCGCTGTCGGAGAACGACCCGGCGATCCTGGACCAGTTGCTGGCGCTGCCGCAGGCACATCTCGTCGTCGACGGCTACAACGTCACCAAGACCGGTTATCCGCAGATGCCGTTGGAGAAGCAGCGGCTGAGGCTGCTCGGGCAGCTCTCGGCGCTCGCCGCGCAGACCGGCGCCGAGGTCACCTGCGTCTTCGACGGTGCCGAACTGGTCGCGCCGGTACTGCTGGCGCCGCCGCGCGGGGTGCGGGTGCTGTTCTCCAAGCCGGGGGTCACCGCCGACGAGCTGATCCGCCAGCTGGTGCGGGCCGAACCGCCCGGCCGGCCGGTCATCGTGGCCTCGACGGACCGCGAGGTGGCCGACGGGGTGGCCAGGGCGGGGGCCCGGCCCGTGGCTTCTGCGGTACTCCTGAAGCGACTGACCTGAAGGTCAACGTAAAGGGTCAATGCCCGAATTGGCGCAATCGTCACGCAACGTAGCGTCAATCGCGCGTCACTGCATGTGGGTTGAGTGTAAAGAATGCAGTGCGTCACCGACTTTTTCGGCTCCAGGATTTGAAGTGATCACGAGAGGGTCACTAGGGTCTGCCTTCGAACCTCCGCACGAGTGATCACTCACATGAAGGAGCTCGCTCTCCGTGGCGTCCCACCGTCGACCCAAGCAGCCGAGTCGCGCACGCGTGACCTTGCTGACCACCGCGGCCGCCGCCGCTGTTGCCCTGACCTCGCAGGCCGCCAACGCCGCGCCGAGTGAGAAGCCCAGCAAGGACGAGGTTAAGTCCAAGGTCGACAAGCTCTACGAAGACGCGGAGCAGGCCACCGAGAAGTACAACGGGGCCAAGGAGAAGCAGGAGAAGCTCCAGAAGGAGATCTCCACGATCCAGGACAACGTCGCCCGCGGCCAGGAAGAGCTGAACGAGCTGCGTGAGTCCATAGGCCAGGCGGCGGCGGCCCAGTACCGCTCCGGCAGCATCGACCCCTCCCTCCAGCTGCTCCTGTCCTCGGACCCGGACGACTACCTGGACAAGGCGTCCACCGCCGACCAGCTGAGCGCCCAGCAGGTCGAGTCGCTGAAGAAGATCCAGGACAAGCAGCGCGAGCTGGCCCAGGACCGCGCGGAGGCCTCCGACAAGCTCGCGGACCTCGCCTCCACCCGCACCGAACTGGGCAAGAAGAAGAAGGAAGTCCAGGCCAAGCTCGCCGAGGCGCGCAAGCTCCTCAACACACTGACGGCCGAGGAGAAGGCCGCGCTGGCCGCCTCCGACGCCCGCGCCAGCCGTGACGCCGGTGAGCGCGTCGACCTCGGCAACACGGGCGCCGCCTCCGGCCGCGCCATGGCCGCCTTCCAGGCCGCCCAGAGCAAGATCGGCTCGCCCTACTCCTACGGCGCCACCGGCCCCTCCACCTTCGACTGCTCGGGCCTGACCTCCTGGGCCTTCGCCCAGGCCGGCGTCAGCATCCCGCGCACCTCCCAGGCCCAGGCCAACGCCGGTACGCGCATCTACTCCCAGTCCGACCTCAAGGTCGGCGACCTGGTCATCTTCTACGGCGACCAGCACCACGTCGGCTTCTACGCGGGCAACGGCCAGGTGCTGCACGCCCCGCGCACCGGCACCGTCGTGCGCTACGAGTCGATCAACAACATGCCGTACCAGTTCGGCGTCCGGATCTGAGCATTCGCCCGACCGCGACACCAAGGCGCCCGAACGGGCGAATCACCGCGACGTGAACTGACCCCGCACCCCGCCCATGACCTGCGTCAGAGGCGGGGTGTCACGTTGTGTCGCCGCCGAGGTCTTTGGTGGGCCCCCCGTCGCGCGGCTACTGTCTGCCGCGTTTCCCCGGCACGTGTGCCGAGGGGACGGTCTCTGTCCGCCAGAGGAAGGAACGCGGCTTCCCGTGGGGTCCCATCGCCGCCTTGCACCGTCGTCCGGGTTCGACCGGGGCGCCCTGTGCGTCCTGTCCGCCGCCGCAGCCGCCCTCGGCGCCGTCGCCACCACCGCCGTACCGGCCACGGCCGCCCCGCACGAGGACACCCGGACCGAGGTGGACCGGCTCTACGCGGCCGCCGAGAAGGCCACCGAGGCCTTCAATGAGGCCGGGGAACGGGCCGGCACCCTGCGCAGGCAGGTCAAAGACGCCCAGGACCGCGTCGCCCGCAAGCAGGAGCGCGTCAACGTGCTGCGCGAGCGGCTCGGCGCGCTGGCCGGCGCCCAGTACCGCTCCGGCGGAATCGACCCGTCCCTGGCACTGCTGTTCTCCGAGGACCCGGCCGACTACCTCGACAAGGCCTCCGTCCTCGACCGCATCACCGCCCACCAGGCCGGCGAGCTGAAGGACCTCCAGCACGCCCTGCGCGAACTGGCCCAGGAACGCACCGAGGCCACCCGGAAACTCGGCGAGCTGGAGAAGAGCCGCGAGGTCGTCGAGAAGCACAAGCGGACCGTCGAGCGGAAGCTCGCCGGGGCCCGGCGGCTGCTGAACTCCCTGCCGTCCGCCGAACGCGCCGCCTACGACCGGGCTGCCCGGTCCGGCCGCTCCGGCCTGCCCGGCCCCGAGAGCGCCGGCGCCGCCTCGGGCCGCGCGGCCGCCGCCCTGGCCGCCGCCCGCTCCGCAGTCGGCAGACCCTACGTCTGGGGCGCCAACGGGCCCACCGGCTTCGACTGCTCGGGCCTGATGCAGTGGTCGTACGCGCAGGCCGGGGTCTCCCTGCCGCGGACCTCACAGGCCCAGGCGCACGCCGGACGGCGGGTCCCGCTCTCCCAGGCCCGGCCCGGCGACATCGTCACCTACCGCTCCGACGCCAGCCACGTCGGCATGTACGCGGGCAACGGCCAGGTCATCCACGCCCCCCACCCGGGTGCGGCCGTGCGCTACGACCCGGTCGGGATGATGCCGGTGTCGTCGGTGACGAGGCCCTGACCGGGGCGGGCGGCGCACGCCGTCGGGGTTCCGCCCGGGGCGGCCCACCGTACGATCGGGGGGATGGCTGGTCACGGGCGGGCGCGCGGATCCGGAGCCGTGGGGCTCGCGGTGCTGCTGCTCGTCCTGCTCGTGGGCTGCGGCGGGCGGCCCGCCACCGACGGCGTCAGGGCCGAGGTCCAGCGGGTGCTGGACCGGCGGGCCGCCGCCGTCCTGGCCCACGACGCGACCGCCTACGCCGCCACCGGGGACCCCACCGGATACACCCGGCTGCGCGCCGTACCCCTGGCCGCCTGGTCCTACCGGGTCACCGCCGTCCGGCCCGGCGGGGACGGGGCCGAGGCCGACGCGGAGCTGAGCTACCGCGTCGAGGGCCACGACCGCGGTCCGGTGACCGTGGCACGCACCCTGCGGCTGACCCGCGACGCCGCCGGGCGGTGGAACGTGGCCGGCGAGGAGCCCGCACGCGAGTCCGGCCAGCAACTGTGGGACCAGGGCACGGTCACGGTCGTCCGGGGCGCCCGCAGCCTCGTCCTCGGGGTCGGCCGGTCCGGCGAGCAGCTGCGGACCTTCGCGGGGCTGGCCGACCGGGCCGTCCCCGCGGTCTCGCAGGCGTGGGGCACCGACTGGGCCCGGCGGGTCGTCGTCCTCGTACCGAAGTCGCTCGACGGCATGGCGGCGCTGCTCGGCTCGCCCGCCTCCTCCTACCGCGGGATCGCCGCGGTCACCACGGGCGAGACGGGCGGCGGGGCCGACGCCCCGGCCGACCGGGTCATCGTCAACCCGGACGCCTTCGGCGTGCTCGGTCCGGTCGGCCGGCAGGTGGTGCTCACCCACGAGACCACGCACGTCGCCACCCGGGCCGACACCAACGCGGCGACCCCGCTGTGGCTGTCGGAGGGCTATGCCGACTGGGTCGGCTACCGCGGCACCGGCCGCACCCCGGAGGAGGCCGCGCCCGAGCTGCAGAAGGCCGTCCGCGGGGGTGACCTGCCGGACGGGCTGCCGTCCGACGGCGACTTCGGTTTCGCCGGGGACGCGGCGCGGCTGGCGCGGGCGTACGAGGGCGGCTGGACGGCCTGCCGGATGATCGCCGAGCGATGGGGCGAGGAGGACCTCCACGCCTTCTACCGGGCCGTGGGCGAGCACGGGAAACGGCCGGGGGCGGTCGAGGGGGCGATGGAGAGCGTGCTGGGAACGACCCTGGAGGACTTCACCGCCGAGTGGCAGCGGTACCTCCACGACGAACTGGGCTGAGCACCGCCACTCCCGTCACCCGGCCGGACGGTCGCCTCTTCGCGCCGGGCCCGCCCGGTTTCCCCGTGCGCCGGGCCCGGCGTCAGGAGGGGACCTGCGCGTGCCCGGCGCGGGCGGCCCGACCGGGTTCGGCGGGCGGGGCGGCGGCCCGTGGCACCGTCGAGCGCCACAGCCGTACGGCCGCGGTGACCGTGGCCGCCACCAGCAGGCCGTTGCGCAGGAACAGCAGGGTGAGCCCGAGGGCGTCGCTCGCGACGACGTGGCCGAACCAGACGGGGAACTCCAGCACCGTCACCGGCGACGCGGCCAGCACCAGGACGGTCGGCGGCCCCATCCGGCTGCCTGGGAAGCACCGGCAGACGGCCGCCAGACCGACCAGCCACACCAGGTACTGCGGGCTGATCACGCGGCTGGTGACGGTGAACAGCAGGACGGCGGTGAGGGCGGCGTCCGCGAGCGTGTGCGGCGCGGACCGCCGCGCCCGCAGCCGCCACAGCAGCAGCCAGCCGAACGCGGCCGCCGTCAGACCGAGGGCCGCCTCGCTCACCGCGTCCACGTGCGGGCCGAGGAATTCGACCGAGCCGTAGTGGAGCCGCACCTCGCCGCTCCAGCCGAGATGCCGGGCGACGTGGAACACCAGGGCGCCCAGCGACTCCACCTCGGTGCCGCGGTCCCGCTGGGAGGAGAGGAAGCCGAAGGCGCCGGGCGCGGCCAGCGCGAACAGGGCCCCGAGGGCGCCGACGGTGACGGCCGCCGCGCCCTGGGCCCGCCGCCGCGCACCGGCCAGCAGCAGCACCGGCCACACCTTGAGCAGGGCTCCCAGACCGACCAGCGCCCCCATGACCCGGGGACGCCGGACCCCGGCGAGCAGTGCGGCCACCGCGACCGCGGTCACCATCAGGTCGTAACGTGCGTACACCGTCGGGCCCAGCAGGGGGACGCCCGCCACCCACACCAGGGCGCCGCGCGGGGAGCGGCCGGCGGTCAGCAGCAGCACGAGGACGGCGAGGTCGGCGAGGAGGACCAGGACGAAGAACGCCGACGCGTAGTCCAGGAAGGCCAGCAGACCGGGGGAGAGGATCGCGAGGGCGGCCGCGGGCGGGTACTGCCAGGTCACGTCGCCCTGCGGGTAGGCTCCGGCGCTCAGCACGTCGTACCAGCCCCGGTAGATCACCGACACGTCGGTGGTGACGTCCGGGCCGGGGAAGACGTACACCCTGAACACGTACAGCAGCAGCACGAGCCGGGTCACGACCCAGAGGCCCGTCAGGCCCGTCAGGCCCGTCAGGCCCGTCAGGCCGGCCGGGGAGCGTCTGCCCTCCATGAACTCCACGTGTGCCCCTGTTCGTCCTCTTGGTCGGGGTATGCGGACCACATGATCTCCCGCCCGGCTGTGCGCGGGCCGTGCGGCACGGCCGGGCGCGGCTGTGAGGGACGGTTTGGATAGGGTCGGCGGCGATGCACAAGACCTTGATCGTGACGAACGACTTCCCGCCCCGACCGGGCGGCATCCAGGCGTTCCTGCACAACATGGCGCTGCGCCTCGACCCCGAGCGCGTCGTCGTCCACGCGTCCACCTGGAAGCGGGGCCGCGAGGGCGCCGAGGCGACGGCGGCCTTCGACGCCGAGCAGCCCTTCACCGTCGTACGGGACTCCACGACCATGCTGCTGCCGACGCCCGGCGCGACGCGGCGGGCCGTCGCTCTGCTGCGCGAGCACGGGTGCACGTCCGTGTGGTTCGGGGCCGCCGCGCCGCTCGGACTGATGGCACCCGCGCTCAGGAAGGCCGGCGCCCGGCGGCTGGTGGCCACCACGCACGGCCACGAGGCCGGCTGGGCCCAGCTGCCCGCCGCCCGGCAACTGCTGGGGCGCATCGGCGAGGCCACCGACACGATCACCTACCTCGGCGAGTACACGCGCTCGCGCATCGCCACCGCGCTGAGCCCCGAGGCCGCCGCGCGGATGGTGCAACTGCCGCCGGGCGTCGACGAGAAGACCTTCCACCCCGGTTCCGGCGGCGACCGGGTGCGGGCCCGCCTCGGGCTCACCGACCGCCCGGTGGTGGTGTGCGTCTCGCGGCTCGTGCCGCGCAAGGGCCAGGACACGCTGATCCGGGCCATGCCCCGCATCCTCGCCGCCGAGCCGGAGGCCGTGCTGCTCGTCGTCGGCGGCGGGCCCTACGAGAAGGCCCTGCGCCGCCTGGCCCACGAGACGGGGGTCGCCGCCTCCGTACGGTTCACCGGCTCCGTTCCCTGGTCCGACCTGCCCGCCCACTACGGCGCCGGCGACGTCTTCGCCATGCCGTGCCGCACCCGCCGGGGCGGACTCGACGTCGAGGGCCTCGGCATCGTCTACCTGGAGGCCTCCGCGACCGGCCTGCCCGTCGTCGCCGGCGACTCCGGCGGCGCCCCCGACGCCGTACTGGACGGCGAGACCGGCTGGGTCGTACGGGGTGCCTCCCCGGAAGACACGGCCGACCGCGTCACGGCCCTGCTGGCCGATCCCGAACTGCGCCGCCGCATGGGCGAACGGGGCCGCCGATGGGTCGAGGAGAAGTGGCGCTGGGACCTGCTGGCGGAGAGGCTGAAGGAACTGCTCTAGGCAGCCCCCGCCGCCCCGTCACGGTCGCCCGCGGGCCCGTCGGTGCCCCCGGTGCGCCGCGGTCGCCGGCCGGAACCGGGCAACCCGCCCGCCCTGCCCGCACGGCACCCCATCTGATGCAGCGTCACCTGACGGTTCGTCACGTACCGGGTGTGGCGGTGTCCGTGACCGGCGGCCCGCTCGTGCCCGGGGCGATCGGGGTGCACCCGTCCGCCACCGTCACCGCGTTCGCCGAACGCACCATGGCGCGGGTCCTCGCCGAGGACCCGCGCCATGGGACGACTCGGGCACTACTTCGCGTAGATCGCCTCGATCTCGGCCGCGTAGTCCTTCGCCACCACGTTGCGCTTGAGCTTCAGCGACGGGGTCAGGTGGCCCGAGTCCTCCGTGAACTGGGCGGACAGGATGCGGAACCTCCGCACCGATTCCGCCTTCGAGACCGCGGCGTTGCCGTCGTCGACCGCCGACTGGATCTCCGACAGCAGGTCGGCGTCCTCGCGCAGCGACGCCGCGGTGGAGCCCGCCGGCTTGCCGTGGTCGGCGGCCCACCGGCCCAGGAACTCCTCGTCGATGGTGACCAGCGCGCCCACGAACGGCCGCCCGTCGCCCACCACCATGCACTCCGCGACCAGCGCGTGCGCCCGGATGCGGTCCTCGATCACGGCCGGGGCGACGTTCTTGCCGCCCGCGGTGACGATGATCTCCTTCTTGCGGCCGGTGATCCTGAGGTAGCCGTCCTCGTCCAGGGTGCCGATGTCGCCGGTGTGGAACCAGCCGTCGGCCAGCGCCTCCGCCGTCGCGCCGGGGTTGTTCCAGTACTCCTTGAACAGGTGCTCGCCGTGCAGCAGCACCTCGCCGTCGTCCGCGATGCGCACGACCGAACCCGGCAGCGGCTGGCCGACCGTGCCGATCTTCTGCCGGTCCCACGGGTTGAACGCGGTCGCCGCACAGGACTCCGTCAGGCCGTAGCCCTCCAGGACGGTGAAGCCGATGCCGCGGAAGAAGTGGCCGAGGCGCTCGCCCAGCGGGGCGCCGCCGGAGATGGCGTACTCGCCCCTGCCGCCGAGCACCGCGCGCAGCTTGCCGTAGACGAGCTTGTCGAAGACCTTGTGCTTGATCCGCACGCCGATCGAGGGGCCCGACGGGGTGTCCAGCGCCTTGCTGTACGCGATCGCGGCGTCCGCCGCCTTGTCGAAGATCGCGCCCTTGCCGTCCGCCTGCGCCTTGGCCCGCGCCGCGTTGTAGACCTTCTCGAACACGCGCGGCACGCCGAGGATCAGCGTCGGCCGGAAGGACGCCAGTTCGTCGGTGAGGTTCTTGATGTCCGGGACCGTGCCCAGCTTGATCGGCGCCATCATCGGGGCGATCTGCACCAGGCGGCCGAAGACGTGCGCGAGCGGGAGGAACAGCAGCACGCTGCACTCGCCGGTGCGGAACAGCGGGCGCAGCCGCTCCACCACGTTGCCGCACTCGGCGAAGAAGCTGCGGTGGGTGAGCACGCAGCCCTTGGGCCGGCCGGTCGTGCCGGAGGTGTAGACGATGGTGGCCGGGTCGTCGGCCTTGGCGAGCGAACCGCGCTCCTCCACGGCCTCGTCGGAGACGTCCGTGCCCAGCCGCCGCAGCTCCTCGACGCCGCCGCCCTCGATCTGCCAGACGTGCTTCAGCGCCGGCAGGGTCTCGCGCACCGACTCGACGGCGGCGCTGTGGCCGTCCAGCTCGACCACGCAGGCCGTCGCGCCCGAGTCGGAGAGGATCCACTGCACCTGCTCGGGCGAGCTGGTCTCGTACACCGGCACGGTGACGGCGCCCGCGCACCAGATCGCGAAGTCGAGCAGTGTCCACTCGTAACGGGTGCGGGACATCAGGCCGACGCGGTCGCCCGGCTGCACGCCGGAGGCGATGAGGCCCTTGGCCGCCGCGTGCACCTCGGCCAGGAAGGCCGTGGCCGTGACGTCCTGCCAGACGCCGTCGACCTTGCGGGCGATGACGGCGACGTCGGGATGCTGCGCGGCGTTTCTCCGGACGATGTCGGTCAGATTGCCGTCCGCGGGGACCTCGTACAAAGCCGGAAGGCTGAACTCGCGCAAGACTGCTGCTCCTCATAGGGCGCCGGCGCCACGACGTTGTGCGATGCGACGGTGCGGTCCAAGGCTCGGGCAAGTGCTCGCGCATCGGTGGTTGAAATGCTGAGCACGACTGGACTGCCCGGACGTTACCCGCCGGTATGGCTTCTTCGACAGGGGGTCCCGGCGAGATGTTCGCTGCGTCACACAGATGGATGTTGCAGTCCGTACGGTAGTCCACCCGGAAACCGACCGGCCAGTAACGGCAGGTTTCGCCGCCACTGTTCACGTATGCCGCACGCGCCTACCCTTGATCGACATGGCCTCCACACCGTCCGGAAACCCCGGCACACGTATCCACGTGGTCAGCGACGTGCACGGCAACGCGCGCGATCTGGCCCTGGCCGGCGAGGGCGCGGACGCGCTGATCTGCCTGGGCGACCTCGTCCTCTTCCTCGACTACGCCGACCACTCCCGCGGCATCTTCCCCGACCTGTTCGGCGTGGAGAACGCCCACCGCATCGTCGAGCTGCGCACGGCCCGCCGCTTCGCCGAGGCCCGTGAGCTGGGCGCCCGGCTGTGGGGCGGGGTCGGCGAGGACCGGGCCGCGGTGATCGAGCGGGCGGTGCGCAGGCAGTACGCCGAGATGTTCGCCGCCTTCCCGACGCCGACGTACGCCACCTACGGCAATGTCGACATGCCGGCGCTGTGGCCGGAGTACGCCGGTCCCGGCACCACCGTGCTCGACGGGGAGCGGGTGGAGATCGGCGGCCGGGTCTTCGGCTTCGTGGGCGGCGGCCTGCGCACCCCGATGCGCACCCCCTACGAGATCAGCGACGAGGAGTACGCCGCGAAGATCGAGGCCGTCGGCGAGGTCGACGTCCTGTGCACGCACATCCCGCCCGAGGTGCCGGAACTCGTCTACGACACCGTCGCGCGCCGCTTCGAACGCGGCAGCCGCGCACTGCTGGACGCCATCCGCCGCACCCGGCCCCGCTACTCCCTCTTCGGCCACGTCCACCAGCCGCTGGTCCGGCGGATGCGGATCGGGGCGACCGAGTGCGTCAACGTCGGGCACTTCGCGGGGACCGGGAAGCCGTGGGCGCTGCAGTGGTGAACACCGCCGCGCGGCACGGCACGGGCCGCCGTGCCCCACGGGGTGAAGGCGGCTGGTCGGGCGCGCGGTAGCCTTCACGCTGCACACACGTGCGCACGCTCGCGCACGGGGGATCCCTCCCTACCGGCCCGCATCTGGAGGAGCCACCGCGATGGCGGAATACACCAGCTCGAGCATCACGATCGAGGCGGCACCGGCCGACGTCATGGCGGTCATCGCCGACTTCGCCCGCTACCCGGACTGGACCGGTGAGGTCAAGGAGGCGGAGGTCCTGGCGACCGACGCGGCGGGACGCGCCGAGCGGGTGCGGCTGGTCATGGACGCGGGCGCGATCAAGGACGACCAGACGCTGGCCTACACCTGGACCGGCGCGCACGAGGTCTCCTGGACGCTGGTCAAGTCCCAGATGCTGCGGTCCCTGGACGGCTCGTACCTCCTGCGGGCCGCCGGGGCGGGGGCGACCGAGGTCACCTACCAGCTGACGGTCGACGTCAAGATCCCCATGCTGGGCATGATCAAGCGCAAGGCGGAGAAGGTCATCATCGACCGGGCGCTGGCGGGCCTCAAGAAGCGGGTCGAGTCCGGCCGGTAGCCGGTAGCCGGTAGCCGGTGGCCCGGTGGCCCCGCGCCGGTGCGGGCCTCCGCGGGGGCTGCCGCCCCCGGACCCCGTCCGGCCGCCGGCCACCAGGGCACAACCCCGGCGTCCGTTACCGTTCACCCTCATGCGCACCCTCCTGATCACCGGCCCCGGCGGCAGCGGCCGTACGACCGTCGCCGCGGCCACCGCGCTCGGGGCGGCCCGCGCGGGCGTGAAGACCCTCGTGCTCAGTGCCGACCGCACCGACACCCTCGGCGCGGCACTCGGCGTGGCGACGGGCGCGGTGCCGGTGCAGGCGGGCCCCGACCTCACCGCCTGGCGCCCCGACGCCACCGCCGGCTTCCGGGACGACCTCACCTCCTTCCAGGACCGCGCCGCCACCGTCCTGGACCTGCTCGGCGCCTCCCGGCTCGACCCCGAGGAGGTCACCCCGCTGCCCGGCGCGGAGGAACTGACCCTGCTGCGCGCCCTGCGCGACGCCGCCCTCGCCGAGACCCACGACCTCCTCGTCGTCGACCTGCCGCCCGCCCCGCAGGCCCTCGCCCTGCTCGCCCTCCCGGAGGAACTGCGGCGCTACCTGCGCCGGCTGCTCCCCCCGGAGCGGCAGGCCGCCCGCGCCCTGCGCCCCGTCCTCGGCCGCCTGGCCGGCGTCCCCATGCCCGCCGAGTGGCTGTACGAGACGACCGCCCGCTGGGACGTGGAACTGGCCGCCGTGCAGGCCGTCCTCGCCGACCGCAGGACCTCCGTACGGCTGGTGGCCGAGCCGGGACCGGCCGGCGCCGACGCCGTCCGTGACGCCCGCCTCGGCCTGGCCCTGCGCGGCCTGCCCGTCGAGTCGCTCCTCGCCAACCGCGTCCTGCCCGAGGACGCCGGGGACGGCCTGCTCGCCGGGCTCCACGCCCAGCAGCAGAAGACCCTGGGGGAGTGGACCGGCGCGGGGACCGTCGCGCACCTCGGCCGCGACCCCCGCGGGGACGACGACCTGACCGCCCTGGCCGTGCCCGGCGTCAACCCGGCGGCCTCCCCGGTCGAGTGGCCCGTCGAGGACCGGATCGGCGCGGACGGCGTCCTGGTGTGGCACCTCCCGCTGCCCGGCGCCGTACGCGACGGGCTGGACCTCGTCCGCCGCGGCGACGAACTCGTCGTCACCGCCGGTCCGTTCCGCCGGATCGTCCCGCTGCCCTCCGCCCTGCGCCGCTGCACCGTGGCGGGCGCCGCCCTGCGCGACGGCGAGCTGCGCGTGCGGTTCGCGCCGGATCCCGCGCTGTGGCCGCGGACCCGGTGAAGGACGTTCCGCCGTTCGGGTAACGTCGGAGGGACGAACCGTAGTCAGGAGCCCGTCATGAGCGAAGAGC
This sequence comes from Streptomyces sp. NPDC088766, assembly GCF_044750845.1. Taxonomy (NCBI): domain Bacteria; kingdom Bacillati; phylum Actinomycetota; class Actinomycetes; order Kitasatosporales; family Streptomycetaceae; genus Streptomyces; species Streptomyces sp. NPDC088766. The sequence continues at coordinate 96,311 of NZ_JBIVKQ010000013.1, forward strand.
TTCCCCCGTCGGACACCGGTGAGCACCAGACCGCCGACGAGGTACCTCGCGCCACCGACGCCGACGCCTGGGCGACCGCCTGCGCCGAGGACATGGCGGCGGAGAGGGCCCGCCGCCGGGCGGAGCAGGGCGCGCCCCAGGGATCGGCCGCCGAGGAACTGCGCAGGCTCGTCGACACGGTCGCCGACAAGCTCTCCGGCCTCCAGTCCCCGCTGCTCGGCGCGGTCGCCGGACCCGCCGCCCAGCAGGTGGTCCGCCAGGTCGTCCAGCAGGCCAGGGCGGCCGTCGAACCGGTCATCGAGCGCAACCCGGACGTCTTCGACCACCTGGCCGCCGCGGGCGGCGAACTGCTCGCCGCCTACCGCTCCGCCGTCCAGCAGCAGGAGCGGCGCTGGACGGCCCGCACCGCCGAACCGCGCGAGGACCCGGCCCACCCCCGCGACGACGACGGGGACACCGGCCCCGGCCAGCGCATCGATCTCGACTGACGGTCCTTGCCCGCACCCGGGCGGCGCTCGCGCGGTAGTGGCGCCGCCCCCTCGGGTACGGTTGGCCGTAGCGGGGCTCGACCGAAACTGAGGGATTCATGGGACTCACCATCGGCGTCGACATCGGCGGCACGAAGATCGCGGCCGGCGTGGTCGACGAGGAAGGCAACATCCTCTCGACCTTCAAGGTGCCGACCCCGGGTACGCCCGAGGGCATCGTGGACGCCATCGCCTCCGCGGTGGAGGGCGCGCGCGCCGGGCACGAGATCGTCGGCGTGGGCATCGGTGCCGCCGGTTACGTCAACCGCCAGCGCTCCACGGTCTACTTCGCGCCGAACATCGACTGGCGCAACGAGCCGCTCAAGGAGAAGGTCGAGGCCCGCGTCGGCCTGCCGGTCGTCGTGGAGAACGACGCCAACGCCGCGGCCTGGGGCGAGTACAAGTTCGGCGCCGGCAAGGGCCATCGCAACGTCATCTGCATCACGCTCGGCACCGGCCTCGGCGGCGGCATCATCATCGGCAACAAGCTGCGCCGCGGCCACTTCGGCGTGGCCGCCGAGTTCGGCCACATCCGCATGGTCCCGGACGGGCTGCTGTGCGGCTGCGGCTCGCAGGGCTGCTGGGAGCAGTACGCCTCCGGCCGCGCCCTCGTGCGGTACGCCAAGCAGCGCGCCAACGCCACCCCGGAGCGCGCCGAGGTGCTGCTCGCGCTCGGCGACGGCACCCCCGACGGCATCGAGGGCAAGCACATCTCCATGGCCGCCCGCCAGGGCGACCCGGTCGCCGTGGACTCCTACCGCGAGCTGGCCCGCTGGGCCGGCGCCGGCCTCGCCGACCTGGCCTCCCTGTTCGACCCGTCCGCCTTCATCGTCGGCGGCGGCCTCTCGGACGAGGGCGACCTGGTCCTCGACCCGATCCGCAAGTCCTACAAGCGGTGGCTGGTCGGCGGCAACTGGCGCCCGGTGGCGGACGTGATCGCGGCCCGGCTGGGCAACAAGGCGGGGCTGGTGGGCGCGGCCGACCTGGCCCGCGAGCCCGACCCGATCATGTGAGGGCGGCCGTCTGACGCACCACGGTTCCCCGCACCCCTTCGGGGCGCGGGGAACCACGTCCGCGGCCGCCCGGGATCCTCGCCCCCGCCGGGCGATCGGCACGTATCGTGACGGCATGGTGACGCCCCCGCCGCTCCCTGAGTCCCGCACCGAACCCGACGGCTCCGCCGTGATCCGCGTCCTCGGCTACAACATCCGCTCGATGCGCGACGACACCGCCGCCCTCGCCCGAGTGATCACCGCCTGCGCCCCCGACCTGGTCCTGGTCCAGGAGGCCCCGCGGTTCTTCCGCTGGCGCAAGAAGCTGGCCCGGCTCGCGGCCGCCTCCGGGCAGGTCGTCCTCACCGGCGGCGGCACGGCCGCGGGCCCCGCCGTCCTCTGCTCGCTGCGGGCCACCGTCGAACGCACCGAGGACGTGCTCCTGCCCCTCACCCCCGGACACCACCGACGGGGCTTCGCCACCGCCGTGGTCCGGTTCGCGGGCGCCCGCCTCGGCGTCCTCAGCTGTCACCTCGGCCTGGACGGGGCCGAGCGGTACGAGCAGGCCGGGATGCTCCTCGACCGGCTCGCCGGGCTGGGCGTGGAGCACGCCGTCGCGGGCGGCGACCTCAACGAGCGCCCCGGCGGACGCGCCTTCACCCGCCTGACCGCCGCACTCCAGGACTGCCGTACGACGGCACCCCGGGGCGGCGAGAACACCTTCCCGGCCGGCCGCCCGGACCGCCGCATCGACGCCCTCCTCGCGACGAAGGGCGTGGAGGTGCTGGGCTGCGGGGTCCCGCTCGGCCTCCCGGGCGTCACGGACACGGACCTGAGGGCGGCCACGGACCACCTGCCGGTCCTGGCCGCCCTGCGGGTGCCCGCCGTCTGAACCGACCGCCGGACGGAGGCCGGGGCCGCGCCGGTGCGGGCGCGTCGGGGGAGTCCGCGCCGCGGACGGCCGGGGCACCCCGGCCGCTCCCGGTGCCGTCGGAGTGCCGGGCGCGGGGCGGCGGCGCGCGGGCGCGCGGTCCTCAGACGACCGCGCCCCGCCCCGGATCCTCGTCGTCCTCGTCGTCCGGGCGCATGCGCATCACCAGCGTGGCGAAGCCGCCGAGGAAGCCGCCGATGCAGATCGTCGTCAGCCACCAGGTCATCTCCCAGCCGAGCAGGATCGCCAGCAGGAGCAGGACCGGACCGCCGATCACCCCGAGCCAGGCGAACTTGGCCGTCGTGTCGGCCTCGGGCAGCGGCGGCGGCTCGGGCGGCACGAAGTGCCCCTCGTCGTCCCCGTCGGGGTCCGTCGCGGCGGGCTCGGCCGGCGAGTAGTCGCGCGGTCCGACACCGGGGGCGAAGGAGACCGAGCTGCCCAGCGGTCCGGCCGGCTTCCTCTCCTCGGCGGGCTCCTCCACGGGGCCCGCGCCCGAGGGCGCGCCGCTCGCCGGACTCTCGTCATCGGTCTCCGCTTCCAGGAGTGCCAGGTCCTCGACCGACTTGAACGGCTTGGCGCCCGGCGGGTCCACCGGCTCGTCGCCGTACCCCGCGACGATCGCCGCCCACGCGGCCTCCTCGTCGAAGGGCACACTCTGCTCCGGCTCGTGGTCGCGGCCGTCCTCGCGGTCCTCACGGTCCTCGCGGTCGGAGTCGTGCTCAGCCACCTGCTGTCGTCCCTTCCTTGCCGACACTGGGTGCGAGCCGGCCGATGAACGCGAGGGTCTCCTCGAAGATCCGGTCCGCGTCGTGGTCCAACGTCGCCACGTGGTAGCTCTGTTCCAGCAGGACCTCGGTCACGTCCGTCGACGACACCCGGCTCAGGATCCGGGCGGAGTCGGCGGCCGGCACCACATGGTCCCGCACACTGCGCAGGAGCAGCAGCGGCTGGGTGACCTGCGGCAGCTCGCCGTCGACCAGCCGGAGAAAGGTACGCAGCGAGTGCGCCGCGTGCAGCGGCACCCGGTCGTACCCGGTCTCCACCGCCCCCTCCTTCGCGATGTCGCTGACGATCCCCCGCGTCGTGCGCACGAGGTGACGCGCCACCGGAAGCGCGCGGGCGGACAGACCGTGCACCCGGTTCGCCGGATTGACGACCACGACGCCCTCGACCGCGTCGCCGTGCCGGGCGGCGAGCCGCAGCGCCAGGGCACCGCCCATCGAGAGCCCGGCCACGAACACCCGCGCGCACCGCTCCCGCAGGACGCGCAGCTCGCGGTCCACCTCCGCGTACCAGTCGGGCCAGCCGGTGAGCGCCATGTCCTCCCAGCGCGTGCCGTGGCCCGGCAGCAGGGGCAGCGAGACGGTCAGGCCGTGCCCGGCCAGATGCCGCGCCCAGGGACGCAGCGACTGCGGGGAACCGGTGAAGCCGTGACAGAGGAGGATCCCTACCTCCCCGCCCTCGTGGCGGTACGGCTCGGCTCCAGGAAGGACCGGCACCTTCGGTCTCCTGTCTTCGTCGTTCTCGATGGGGGCTTCTCGCTGGAGTTTCTCGGTGGAGTCCTCGGCGGCGGTTCCCGACGGGACCTCCCCGACGGGACCTCCGCGACGGGACTTCCGCGACGGACGGACGTGAGGTTCACCGTACGCGACCGCACCGACACCGACCAGGGCCGTCGAAGCCTCGGGCCGCCACTCCGGGTTAAGGTCTGAGCGACACTTACAGGAGGCACTCGGTTGTTGTACGGCGCGATGAAGGTTTCCGTCGGGGGGCCGCTGAAGATGATCTTCAGGCCCTGGGTGGAGGGCCTGGAGAACGTGCCCGCCGAGGGCCCCGCGATCCTGGCGAGCAATCACCTCTCCTTCTCCGACTCGTTCTTCCTCCCCGCGGTCCTCGACCGCAAGGTCACGTTCATCGCGAAGGCCGAGTACTTCACCACGCCCGGCGTGAAGGGCCGGCTCACGGCGGCCTTCTTCAAGGGCGTCGGGCAGCTCCCCGTGGACCGTTCCGGCGCCCGCGGCGCGGGCGAGGCGGCGATCAGGAGCGGGATAGACGTGCTGGAGCGCGGTGAGCTGTTCGGGATCTACCCGGAGGGCACCCGCTCGCCCGACGGCCGGCTCTACCGCGGCAAGCCGGGCGGCCTCGCGCGCGTGGCGCTCGCCACCGGCGCTCCGGTGATCCCGGTCGCGATGATCGACACGGAGAAGATCCAGCCGCCCGGTCAGGTGATGCCGAAGATCATGCGGCCCGGCATCCGCATCGGCAGGCCGCTGGACTTCAGCCGCTACCACGGCATGGAACACGACCGTTTCGTGCTCCGGGCGGTGACCGACGAGGTCATGTACGAGATCATGAAGCTCTCCGGCCAGGAGTACGTCGACATCTACGCGACGGCCGCCAAGCGGCAGATCGCGGAGGCGGCGAAGGCCGACAGGGAAGCGGAGAAGGCCGCGAAGGCCGCCCTCGCGCAGGCCGAGAAGGAACAGGCGAAGAAGGAGAAGTCCGAGCGGAGCGAGCCCTAGGGTCTTTGCGGGCCCCGGGGTCTTTCGTCCGGATCCCTTCGTCCGGATCAGGCTGGATCAGACTGGATCAGGTTGGGTCGAGGGGCCCGGCCCGATCCGCAGGGAAGACCCCGGCGAGGCGGTCCGGGCTCAGGGGGTGGGGGAAGTGCCCAAGCGCGAGAGAGTCATGAGGATGTCGGTCGAGCTGCCGCTGTGGCGTGCGCTCACCGCCTACCGGGTGCTGACCATGCTGTACGCGGTCGGCCTGTTCGTCGCCGCCCACGACGACTACGACCGGCCCGGCATCGCCGTCGCCTACTTCGCCGTCCTGTGCTGCTGGACGCTCGCCACCCTGCCCCGCGTGCAGAACGCGACGGCGTGCACCAAGCGCTTCCTCACCGCCGACCTCCTCGTCGCGCTCACCGGCATCCTCCTGACCCCGCTGGTCGTCAGCGACCAGCACATCCAGGACAGCGGCCCCACCCTGCCCTCGATATGGACGGCCGGCTCGGTCCTGGCGTTCGCCATCAAGGGCGGCTGGCGCTGGGCGGCGTTCGCCTCCACACCGGTGGCCGCCGCCAACCTGATCGAGCGCGGTCACCCGGCCCGCGACACCGTCCACAACGTCATCCTCGTCTGGGTCGCCTCCATCGCCATCGGATACGTCGTCGAGGTCGCCCGCGCCTCCGAGCGCACCCTCGCCCGCGCCCTGGAGATCGAGGCCGCGACCCGTGAGCGGGAGCGGCTCGCCCGCGACATCCACGACAGCGTGCTCCAGGTGCTCGCCATGGTGCAGCGGCGCGGCGCGGTCATCGGCGGTGAGGCGGCCGAACTGGGCCGGATGGCCGGCGAGCAGGAGGTCGCCCTGCGCACCCTGGTCTCCGGCGGCCTCGTCCCCGTCTCCCGGGTGTCGCGGGACGCCACCGAGGGAGCCCTCGTCGTCGCGGTGGACGAGGACGACGGCGACGACGAGGCCGGTCCGGTCGATCTGCGCGCGCTGCTCGCCCCCTTCGCCGCGGCCCGGGTCAGCCTCGCCGAGCCCGGCGCCCCGGTCCTGCTGGCCCCGGCCGCCGCCCGGGAGCTGGCCGCGGCGGTCGGGGCCGCGCTGGACAACGTGCGCAGGCACGCGGGGGAGCAGGCGCGGGCCTGGATCCTGGTGGAGGACGAGCCCGACGCGGTGATCGTGACCGTACGGGACGACGGGCCGGGCATCGCGGAGGGCCGGCTGGCGCAGGCCGAGGGCGAGGGGCGGCTCGGGGTCGCCCAGTCGATCCGGGGCCGGCTGCGCGACCTCGGCGGCGGGGCCGAACTGGTGTCGACGCCGGGGCAGGGCACCGAGGTCGAACTGACGGTACCGAAACAGCACGTCAAGCGGGGGAAGGCAGGCACACGATGAGCAGCGGACAGGACCCGATCAAGGTGATGGTGGTCGACGACCACCCCATGTGGCGCGAGGCCGTCGCCCGCGACCTCGCCGAGTCCGGCTTCGACGTGGTCGCCACCGCCGGCGACGGCGAGCAGGCCGTGCGCCGCGCCAGGGCCACCTCGCCCGACGTCCTCGTCCTGGACCTCAACCTGCCCGCCAAACCGGGCGTCCAGGTCTGCAAGGAGGTCGTCGCCGCCGACCCGGCGCTGCGCGTCCTGGTGCTGTCCGCGAGCGGCGAGCACGCCGACGTACTGGAAGCGGTGAAGTCCGGCGCGACCGGCTACCTGCTGAAGTCGGCGTCCACGGAGGAACTGCTGGACGCGGTGCGCCGCACCGCCGCTGGCGACCCGGTGTTCACGCCGGGCCTGGCCGGACTGGTGCTCGGCGAGTACCGGCGGCTGGCCTCCGACCCCGGCCCGGCGCCCGGCGCCGGCGAACCGGACGCGCCCCGGCTCACCGACCGCGAGACCGAGGTGCTGCGCCTGGTCGCCAAGGGCCTGAGCTACAAGCAGATCGCCGAACGCCTCGTCATCTCGCACCGCACGGTCCAGAACCACGTGCAGAACACCCTCGGCAAGCTCCAGCTGCACAACCGCGTGGAGCTGGTGCGGTACGCGATAGAGCGCGGCCTCGACGACGAGTGACCCCGCCGCCGGCGCCCCGGGGAACACCCGGCGGCGCCGGTCGCGGCACCACCGGGTCCCTGCGGGCGCCGGCAGCGGGGCCGACGACGACGGGAGCGTGCGCCGGACAGCCGGGTCAACGCCCCTGCGGGTCGGTGCATCTAGCGCGCCGGCCGCCGCTCGGACAGGCCGCCGGTGCCCTGTAGCCGTCCCATCAGTTCCCGCACGATCGCCACCCCGTCCAGCGTGAGCACCGACTCCGGGTGGAACTGCACGCCGGCGAACCCGGGCCCGCGCAGCGCGTGCACCTCCCCGTTCGCCGCACGGCTCACCTCCACCCCGTGCGCGGCCAGCTCCTGCCGGGCGTCGTCGTCGCACCGCGCGACGAAGCTGTTGTAGAACCCGACGGTCTCCTCCCGCCCGAACAGCTCCACCCGCGTCTGCGCCCCCTGGTACGGCACCTCCTTGCGTACGATGTCCAGCCCCAGCTCCGCCGCGATCAGTTCGTGCCCGAGGCACACGCCCAGCACCCCGTGCCGGTGCTCCCCGACGACCCGCGCGGTCAGCTCCCGCAGGAACCGCATCCTGGGGTCGGCCAGGTCCGACGGATCACCCGGACCCGGGCCCAGCACCACGGGACCCTCGTGCGCGAGCACCGCCGCCCGCAGCCCCGGTTCGTCGTAGCGCCGGACGGTGACCTCCAGCCCGGACGAGCGCAGGACGTGCGCGAGCATCGCCGTGAAGGTGTCCTCGCAGTCGACCACCAGGGCGTGCCCGGTCAGTTCCCGGGACCGCTCCCGCATCCGCAGCCAGAACGGCGCCAGCGAGGCCCGGCGACCGTCCAGCGCCGCCCGCACCCGCGGATCGTCGGCCAGCCGGGCCCGCGCCTGCTCGGCCCGCGGTCTTCCCGGCCGGACGCCGAGGGCGGCCAGCACGCCCGCCGCCTTGGCGTGCGTCTCCGCGACCTCGCCCGCCGGGTCCGAACCGCGCACCAGCGTCGCCCCGACCGGCACCCGCAGCCGGCCGGCCGCGTCGATGTCCGCGGTGCGGATGAGGATGGGGGAGTCGAGGGTCTGGGCCCCGCCGGAGTCCCGCCCGATCAGCGCCAGCGCTGCCCCGTAGTAGCCGCGCCCGCCTACCTCGTGCCGCTCGATGACCCGGCAGGCGTTCTGCACCGGCGAACCCGTGACGGTCGCCGCGAACATCGTCTCCCGCAGCACCTCGCGCACGTCCATCGAGGACTTCCCCCGCAGCTCGTACTCGGTGTGCGCGAGGTGGGCCATCTCCTTCAGCCGCGGCCCGACGACCACCCCGCCCATGTCGCCGACGGTGCACATCATCTTCAGTTCCTCGTCGACGACCATCGACAGCTCCTCGATCTCCTTGCCGTCGGCGAGGAAGTCCAGCAGGTGCCCGGGTGTCGGCCCCCCGTCGGGATAGCGGTACGTCCCGCTGATCGGGTTCATCACGACCGTGCCGCCCGACATCCGCACGTGCACCTCGGGGCTGGCACCCACCAGCGTCCGGTCCCCGGTGTGCACGACGAACGTCCAGTAAGCGCCCCGCTCGCCCTCCAGCAGCCGCCGGAACAGCGCGAGTGCGTCGGCCCTCCCGAATCCCGGGACCGCGCCCTCGTACGTCCGCCGGATGACGAAGTTCGCCCCCTCGCCCCGCCCGATCTCCTCCCGCAGCACCCGCCCGACGATCTCCGCGTACTCCTCGTCGCCGACGTCGAAGCCGCCGCCCTCGACGCGCACCTCGTGCGCGGGGAGCTGCTCCAGTGCCTCGGCGAGCGGGATCTCGTACCGCTCCTCGGGGATCAGGACGGACAGCGGCGTGCCGTCGTCACGGACGTCGAAGCCGCGTTCGCGGATCTGACGGAACGGCACCAGCGCGAGGCCCTCGTCGGGCAGGTCGGCGAGCCGCTCGCGGACGGTGACCGGGCCGAGGAGCAGCTCCACGGTGGTGCCGTCCTCGGTGGTCCGGCCCGGCGCCCGGCGGCGCAGCAGGGCGAACGGGCGGGGGTCGGCCAGGAGATCGAGCAGATGCATGGGGTCCGTGTCCTTCTCGGTGGGAGAGTCGACAGGGACGGCCGGGCCCGGAAACACCGAAGGCCGCCCCTTCGGGCGGCCTTCGCGAAGTCTTGCGTACGCGCAGTCAGTGGGCCGCCGGATGAGCGGTCCACCACCAGTTCTGGGTCGAAAGCGCGAACATGGGGTGCACGCTACACGATGTGAGGCGTCCGGCTCTGCCTCGTCCGACAAGGTGTGCTCCCCGCCGCGCGGGGGACGGTCCGAAGCCCAGGACTCCGCTTCAGACGGGTGCGGTTCGCTCCCCGCGGCAGCGGGGCTGTCGGGCTCTGTCCCCGGCTCACCGAGCCGGGGACAGAGCCGTCTCACAGGCTGAGCGCTGCAATGGACCCATGGACCGACCGCGTACTGTTGGGCGCGTGACCGTGAACGCTGATTCCCGAAGTGTCGCCGCTCAGGCGACGTGGCGAGACCTGCCCGCGGCGCAGCAGCCCGAGTACCCGGATGCCGAGGCTCTGCGCGAAGTGATCGCCGAGCTCGAAACGTATCCCCCGCTGGTGTTCGCCGGTGAGTGCGACCAGCTTCGCTCACGGATGGCTGCGGTTGCCCGGGGGGAGGCGTTCCTGCTGCAGGGCGGTGACTGTGCCGAGTCCTTCGAGGCGGTGTCCGCCGAGCACATCCGGGCGAAGTTGAAGACGCTCCTCCAGATGGGCGCCGTCCTCACGTACGCGGCCTCCGTGCCGGTCGTGAAGGTGGGCCGGATCGCGGGCCAGTACTCCAAGCCGCGCTCCAAGAACACCGAGACCCGCGACGGCGTGACCCTGCCGACGTACCGCGGTGACTCGGTCAACGGCTTCGACTTCAACGAGGCCGCCCGCGTCCCGGACCCCGAGCGCCTGAAGCGGATGTACCACGCGTCCGCCTCCACGCTGAACCTGGTGCGCGCCTTCACCACCGGCGGCTACGCCGACCTGCGCCAGGTCCACGCCTGGAACCAGGACTTCGTGAAGTCGTCCCCGTCCGGTCAGCGCTACGAGCAGCTCGCCCGCGAGATCGACCAGGCGCTCAACTTCATGCACGCCTGCGGCACGGACCCGGAGGAGTTCAAGACGGTCGAGTTCTACGCCTCCCACGAGGCGCTGCTCCTCGACTACGAGTCGGCCCTCACCCGCGTCGACTCCCGTACCGGCCGCCTGTACGACGTCTCCGCGCACATGGTGTGGATCGGCGAGCGCACCCGCCAGCTGGACCACGCGCACATCGAGTTCGCCTCGAAGATCCGCAACCCCATCGGCATCAAGCTCGGTCCGACGACGACGGCCGAGGAAGCGCTCCAGTACATCGAGCGCCTCGACCCCGACCGGGAGCCGGGCCGGCTGACCTTCATCGTCCGCATGGGCGCCGACAAGGTCCGCGACAAGCTGCCGGAGCTGGTCGAGAAGGTCACCGCCTCGGGCGCGACCGTCGCCTGGGTGACGGACCCGATGCACGGCAACACCTTCGAGGCGGCCTCCGGCCACAAGACCCGCCGCTTCGACGACGTGCTCGACGAGGTCAAGGGCTTCTTCGAGGTCCACAAGGGCCTCGGCACCCACCCCGGCGGCATCCACGTCGAGCTGACCGGCGACGACGTGACCGAATGCGTGGGCGGCGGTGACGAGATCTTCGTCGACGACCTCCACCAGCGCTACGAGACCGCCTGCGACCCGCGGCTCAACCGCAGCCAGTCCCTCGACCTGGCGTTCCTGGTCGCGGAGATGTACCGGGACCAGTAGCGGCCGGTGACGTGGCGGACCGGCGACCGGTTCACGCGTCGCAGAACCCGAAGTGGGGCGCGGATCACATACGATCCGCGCCCCATCTCCCTTTTGCGGCCTCTGGGCGCCGGGTAAGGTTAGGTAAACCTAATCGATCTCGGCGGGAGGTGTCCGCGTGTACGTCTGCAGCTGCTTCGGAGTGACGGAAGCGCAGGTCCAGCAGCACGCGGACGGCGGCGCCTGTACGCCTCGCCAGATCGCCTCCGCCTGCAAGGCGGGCACGGACTGCGGCTCGTGCGTCCGCCGCATCCAGGCGATCCTCGGCCGGGGCGCCGCCCCGCGCCGTGACCTGGCCGGCGAGGGCCGGCCGGTCCTCGCCGCACTCGACGAAGCCGCCTGAGCGCCTGACGGTTCCCGCCGGGCCTTCCCGGCTTCCCCGGCTCTCCCGGGCTCTCGCCGGGCCTTCCCGGCTTCCCCGGCTCTCCAGGTTCTCCCGGGCTCTCGCCGGTTCCCCCTGGGGCTGTCCACCGGGTCTCGGCCCTCCCGCCGCTTCTCAGCTCTCCGGCTGCTCGATCAGCTGTGCGATGTACAGCGCCTCACCGAGCTTCTCCACCAGGTCCAGCTGGGTGTCGAGGTAGTCGATGTGGTGCTCCTCGTCCTCGAGGATCGACTCGAAGATGTTCGCGGACGTGATGTCGCCCTTCTCGCGCATCACCTTGATCCCGCGCTTGAGGCGGTCGATCGCCTCCACCTCGACCTGCCGGTCGGCCTCGAACATCTCCTTGACCGTCTGGCCCACCCGTACGTGGAACAGCCGCTGGTAGTTCGGCAGGCCCTCCAGGAGCAGGATCCGGTCGGTCAGGACCTCCGCGTGCTTCATCTCGTCGAACGACTCGTGCCGCGTGTATTTCGCGAGCTTCGTCCAGCCGAGGTTCTCCTGCATCTTCGCGTGCAGGAAGTACTGGTTGATCGCGGTCAGCTCACCGGTGAGCTGCTCGTTGAGGAACTCGAGGACCTCGGGGTCGCCCTGCATCGCAGAGGCTCCTTCCGCGCGGGGGTACGGGAGATTGCCGCCGCATGATGTCACCGGCGCGGAAGATCGTCCAGTAAGTGCGTACTTAGTGCGTTGGTTCATGCTTGGCGTTAATTGCCCGATTCTGGTCATGCCTGGTCATTCGCACCGGCCGGGGTCTGTCAGGATGGAGTCATGGGTCATCCGGTGGAGCGAGAATCAGGAGAAGCAGCAGCGTCCGAGCTTCCGCCGGGGCAGCGACTTCAGCGGGGCTGGCCCGTCACCCACTACGGCCCGGTGCCCAAGTTCCGGCCCGAGCGCTGGGAGTTCAGGGTCTTCGGCGGCACCGCCGACGGTGACAAGCGCTGCTGGACCCACGAGGAGTTCACGGCCCTTCCGTACGCCACCGTGGTCGCCGACCTGCACTGCGTGACGAAGTTCAGCATGCTCGGCGCCGAGTGGGGCGGCATCCCGGCCCGGACCATCCTGGAGGCCGTGCCGCCCGCCGCCGACGTCACCCATGTGATGGTGTGGGCGGAGTACGGCTTCAGCTCCAACCTGCGGTTGTCGGACTTCGCCGCCGAGCACACCCTCTTCGCCACCCACAAGGACGGCGAGCTGCTCACCGCCGAGCACGGCTTCCCGGTGCGCCTGGTCGTGCCCCACCTCTACGCCTGGAAGGGTCCCAAGTGGGTCCGCGGTGTCGAGTACATGACCGCCGACCGCCGTGGCTTCTGGGAGGAACGCGGCTACCACAACATCGGCGACCCCTGGAAAGAGCAGCGCTACTCCTACCAGGAGAAGCCCGGGGACGGCCCCGAACTCTGAGCCCCGGCGTCCCCCGGGGCGCCCGGGCACCGCCCGGGGAGGCGGATCAGCCGTCCCGGAGCTTCTTCAGCCGCTCCACGTCCGCCGCGTGCCCCTCCTTGCCACCGGGCGTCTCGATCACGAGCGGTACGCCCGCGGTCGCCGGGTGCGTCATCAGCGCGCGGAACGGATCCTCGCCGATGTGACCCGCGCCGATGTTCTCGTGCCGGTCCTTGTGGGCGCCCACCACGTCCTTGGAGTCATTGGCGTGGATCAGCTTCAGCCGGCCCTCGCCGACCGTGTCCACCAGCAGATCGAGGGTCTGGTGCATGCCCGCCGGACCGGTCAGGTCGTGCCCGGCCGCGAAGACGTGGCAGGTGTCCAGACAGACGCCGAGCCTCGGATGGGCGTCCAGCGCCTCGAAGTACGGCCCGAAGTCCCAGGTCCGCGAGCAGAGCGAGGCGCCCTGCCCGGCCGTCGACTCCAGCAGCAGGAACGGGTCGTCGTCGTGGGTCAGCTCGTCCAGCAGCGGCAGCAGGTACTCCCGGACCTGCTTCAGGGCCACGCCCCGGTCCCGCCCGCCCGTCGCGCTCCCCGTGTGCACGACCACGCCCAGCGCGCCGATCTCCCGCCCCCGGCGCAGCGAGTGCCGCAGGGACTCCACCGACCGCTCCGCCGTCGCCTCGGTGTGCGAGCCGAAGTTGATCAGGTACGGCGCGTGCACGTACGCCGGCACCGACTCCGCCGCGCAGGCCTCCCGGAACGCCGCGTCCTGCGCCGGGTTGCCCGCCGGGGTGGCCCAGCCGCGCGGGTTGGCGACGAAGACCTGGACCGTCTCGGCCTTGAGGTCACGGGCGTAGGACATGCCCACGGAGTGCAGACCGCCGGCCACCGGGACATGGCCGCCGACGGGATTGCGGGAGGGGAAGGGGTGCGCGGAACTCACCCGTTCAGGGTGTCATGCCGCCGGTGCGGCCCGGTCACCGCAGGGCGGTCTGGCGCCACCGGCACCGCAGGGCGGTCGGGCAGCCACCGTCACCGGATGGTGATCGTGATCGTCGATCCCTTGGGGGCCGTCTCGCCGCCGTCCACGGACTGGCTCTTGACCGTGTCGCCGAACAGGCCCAGCAGGCCGCGGTCCTCGTCCACCTCGAAGCCGGCCTTCTCCAGCTCGGCCTTGGCGTCGTCGACGCTCGCGCCCACCACGTCCGGGACCTCGACCATCTCCGGGCCCTTGGACAGGGTCAGCGTCACCGTGTCGCCGTCGGCGACCTCCTCCTCCGCACCCGGTGACTGGGCGGCGACCTGGCCCTTGTCGAACTCGGAGGTGACCTCCCCGGCGGAGACCTTCACCTCCAGGCCGGCCTCCTCCAGCTCGGCCCGCGCGTCGTCCAGGTCCTTGCCGGTGACGTCCGGGACCTCGACGGGGCTGCCCTTGCTGACCACGAGGGAGACCGCCGAGCCCGCCCGCCGCTCGGTGCCGGCCGCCGGGCTGCTGCTGATCACGAAGCCCTTGAGGACGTCCTCGCTGAACGCCTCGGTCACCAGGCCGGGCTCCAGCCCGTCCGACTTCAGCAGGTCCTCGGCCTTGTCCAGCCGCGAGCCCTTCACATCCGGCACCTTCACCGTCTCGGGGCCGTCGGAGACGGTGAGGGCCACCGAGTCGTTGGCACGGATACGGGCGCCCGGCCCCGGGTCCGTGCTGACGACGGTGCCGCGCTCGACCGTGTCGCTGTAGGCGTGCTTCACCTCGCCGACGTCCAGCCCGGCCGCCTCCAGCCGCTCCCTGGCCTGCGCCTCGGTCTGGGTGAGCACCGCCGGGACCTTGGTGAACTGGCCCGAGCTGATGTACCAGACGCCCGCGCCGACGCCGAGCACCAGCAGGGCGGCGGCGAGGATCGCGACCACTTGGCGGCGGGGCCGCACCGAGCGGCGCCGGGGCGGCGGGGGCTCCGCCGCGAACCGGGACGTCCGGTTCATCGGGTCCCCGTCGGGGCCCTGCCCGCCGTCGTCGACGGGCAGGGGGCGCGGGACCGTGAGCGAGCGCGGGATCACGCTGGTGCGGTCCTCGGCGATGTCGCGGTCCGCCGACAGGGCCTGCGGCGGCAGCGCGTCCAGCTGGGCCTCGTCGAGAGCGGCCCGCGCCTCACGGACCTGCGCGAGCAGGGCCACGGCGTCGGCCGGACGGACGTCGGGGGTGCGGGCGGTGGCCGACGCCACCAGCTCGTCCAGCGCGAACGCCATGCCGGGGACGGCGGCGGAGGGCGGCGGCACGTCCTCGTGGAGGTGCTTGTAGAGCACCACGGCGGGGGTGTCGCCGTCGTGCGGCTTGTCGCCGGTCAGCATCTCGTAGAGCACGACCCCGCAGGCGTAGACGTCCACGCGTGCGTCGGTGGTGCCCTGTTCCATCTGCTCGGGCGCGAGGTAGGCGACGGTGCCGAGGACGGCTCCCGTGGTGCTGGTCACGGTGTCCACGGACCTGACCAGGCCGAAGTCGGCGACCTTGACCCGGCCGTCGTCCCCTATCAGCACGTTCTCCGGCTTCATGTCCCGGTGCACGAACCCGGCGCGGTGCGCGGCTCCGAGCGCGGCCAGGACCGGCTCCAGGATGTCCAGCGCGGCCCGCGGCTGGAGTGCGCCGCGCTCGCGCAGCACGTCCCGCAGGGTGCAGCCGGCGACGTACTCCATCGCGAGGTAGACGTACGACCCGTCGGTCCCCTGGTCGAACACCTGGACGACGTTCGGGTGCGCCAGCCGGGCCACGGACTTGGCCTCGCGGATGAAGCGCTCGACGAAGGAGACGTCGGCCGCGAGGGCCGGGTGCATCACCTTGAGCGCGAGAACGCGGTCGAGGCGGGTGTCCACGGCCCGGTAGACCGTGGCCATCCCGCCGACCGCGATCCGCGCGTCCACGCGATAACGCCCGTCGAGCACCTGCCCGACCAGAGGGTCCTGAAGGGTCGTGTCCACGCAGGCGAGTCTACGAGCCCGCACCGACACCCCTCACCGCTCACACCGGTATCGCAGCGGGACTGAAGCGGACCTGTGACGAGCGACACGACCGGGCGGCGTGCGCGCCCGCCCGAAGCCGTCACCCGCCCACGCGTCACCCGTGACACCCGCCCACGCGTCACCCGTGACACCCGCCCACGCGCCACCCGTGACACCCGCCCACGCGCCACCCGTGACACCCGCCCACGCGCCACCCGTTACACCCGCCCGGGAACCGACCGAGGTCCGCGGCCACTAAGCACCGCCGGCGTCCACCGGTCCGGCCCGCGTCGCACCCGCCGAGCGACGTCCGGCCGCCCACGACCACCGGCCCGGCCGGGCGACCGGCCGCCGACGGCGCCGGGCCCCCTCGGGCGACGGCCACCGCCCGCCCGCCCGCCCGGCCGGCCGGGCGGGCGGGGAACGGGAGACGCCGTCAGAAGGCCGGCCGTTCCGGGTCGAGGGTGGCGCGGCCCTCCTCCGGCGACGACGCCTGCGCGAAGTGACGGCGGGGAATGCGGCCCGCGAGCCGGGCCAGCCTCCCCGCCTCCACGGCCCCCCGCATCGCCCGGGCCATCAGCACCGGCTCCTGCGCCCGCGTCACCGCCGACGCCAGCATCACCCCCGCGCACCCGAGCTCCATCGCCAGTGCCACGTCCGACGCCGTACCGGCGCCCGCGTCCAGGATCACCGGCACGCGCGCGTGCTCGACGATCAGCTGGAAGTTGTGGGGGTTGCGAATGCCCAGCCCGGATCCGATCGGCGACCCCAGCGGCATCACCGCCGCACACCCGACGTCCTCCAGCTTCCGCGCCAGCACCGGATCGTCGTTCGTGTACGGCAGCACCGTGAACCCGTCGTCGACCAGCGTCTCCGCCGCGTCCAGCAGCTCGATCGGATCGGGCAGCAGCGTCCGCTCGTCGGCGACGACCTCCAGCTTGACCAGGTCGGTCCCCAGCGCCTCCCGTGCCAGCCGTGCCGTCAGGACCGCCTCCCCGGCCGTGAAGCACCCCGCCGTGTTCGGCAGCACCCCGACGCCGAGCCGTTCCAGGACCGACAGCACGGACCCGTGCACCGAGGGGTCCACCCGGCGCATCGCGACGGTGGTCAGCTCGGTGCCGGACGCGACCAGCGCCCGCTCCAGCACCTCCAGGCTGGGCGCGCCGCCCGTCCCCATGATCAGACGGGACGAGTACGCCGTACCGCCGAGGACGAAGGGATCGTCGGCCATGGCTCAGCCTCCCTGGACGGCGGTGAGGACTTCCACGCGGTCTCCGTCGGAGAGGGCGGTGGCGGACCACCGCGCGCGCGGGACGACGGTTTCGTTGAGGGCCGCGGCCACCCCGGAGGACGCCGGCGTCAGGGACCGTACGACGCTGTCGAGTGCCGTGCCGGGAGCGACCTCGCGCCGCTCACCGTTCACCGAGATCTTCATGCGGGCTGCTCCGAGAGTGCGGCGGCGTGGAAGCGCCGGGGGGTGAAGGGACGGGCCTCGGCGGGAAGTTCGCCGGTGACCAGCGCGTGCGCCAGCGCGTCCCCGGTGACCGGCGCCAGCAGCACGCCGTTGCGGTAGTGCCCGGTCGCCAGCAGCAGACCGTCCAGCCCCGTCGGCCCGAGCAGCGGCGCGTTGTCCGGCGAGCCGGGACGCAGCCCCGCGCGGGTCTCGGTGAGCGGCAGCTCGGTGATGCCGGGGATCAGTTCGTGGGCGTCCCGCAGCAGCTCGTACACGCCGCCCGCCGTCACCGTCGTGTCCCAGCCCAGTTCCTCGCTCGTCGCCCCGACGACCAGCTCGCCGTTCTCGCGCGGCACCAGGTAGACCTGGCTGCCGCGCACCACGGCCCGGACCGTCCGGGTCAGGAACGGCGCGTACCGCCGCGGCACGGTCAGCCGAAGCACCTGCCCCTTCACCGGCCGCACCGGCGGCAGCACCTCCGCCGGGACGCCCGCGAGCCGCCCGCTGAGGCTGCCCGCCGCGAGCACCACCTGCCGCGCCGCGAGTGCCGTACCCGCGCGCGTGCGCACCCCCGTGGCGCGCCCGGCCGACACCGTCAGCCGCTCCGCCCGGTCGCGGTGGAAGGCCACGCCCGCCCGCTCACAGGCGGCCGCCAGCGCCGCCACCAGCCGCCGCGGATCGATCTGGTGGTCCCCGTCCACCCGCAGCCCGCCCCGCACCCCGGGCGCGAGCATGGGCTCCAGCCGCCGGCACTCCCGGCCGGACAGCCACTCCGAGGCCAGCCCCGACTGCCGTTGCAGGGCGTGCAGTTCCCGCAGATGGGCGCGGTCGTCGGCGTCCAGCGCGACCGCGAGGGTCCCGGAGCGGCGGTAGCCCAGGTCGTGACCGGTCAGTTCGGTCAGCTCGGCCGCGAAGTCCGGGTAGCGGCGGGCCGATTCCAGGTTCAGGCCGAGCAGTGTCTGTTCGCCGTGGTGCAGTTCGGAGACGGCGGCGAGCATCCCGGCCGCCACCTGCGCGGCCCCGCCGCCCGGCGCGGGATCCAGCACCGCCGTGGCGAGCCCGCGCTGCGCGGCCCGCCACGCGGTGACCAGCCCGATGATGCCGCCCCCGACGACGAGGACGTCCGACTTGTCTGAGGACATGGGCGTCCAGCCCCTCCCTTCGCCGGCATGACCCGGATCAGGTTCGTACGGTCGGAGGCCGCCAGCCTCCCTCTCAGCCCGGTGCGTCCGGGCTCCCGCGAGTGCTCTAGGTTGGCCACCCTAGCCCCCCGTCCTCCGTCTCGGTAAGGGAGTCTCCTCTCGTGGCCCGTTCGCTCGACGGCCTGGTCCTGGCCCCGGTGGCCGACCAGGCCCCCGGTCAGGTCGGCACCCGCACCCGCTTCACGTACCGCGAACGCGACGGCGTGGTCTGGGCCGACTACGCGGGCGGCGACGTCGTCCGCGGGCATCTCGTGGGGACCCGGCAGGGGGACCGGCTGGACTTCCGGTACGTCCAGCTGGGGCACGACGGGACGACGTCGTCCGGGCACTGCGCGTCCACGGTCGTCGAGCTGCCCGACGGGCGGCTGCGCCTCGACGAGACCTGGGAGTGGGAGTCGCGGACCGGCAGCGGGACCAGTGCGGTGGAGCAGATCACGCAGCAGGACGGCTGACTGACAACACGTCAGCTGTCTAAGGTGGCCGGGTGAGCGAGCAGACGCGGGAAGAAGACGGACGGGCGGCGCGACGGGTGGTCGTCGTCGGCGCCGGGATGGCCGGGGTGCAGACCGCGGTCGCCCTGCGCGAACAGGGCTTCGACGGCACGGTGACCGTCGTCGGCGCCGAACCCCACCAGCCCTACGACCGGCCCCCGCTGTCCAAGGCCGTCCTGCTCGGCAAGGCCGAGCACTCCGCCTTCGACGTCGACTTCGAGAGCCTCGACGTCGAACTCCGGCTCGGCAGCGAGGCCCTCGGGGTCCGCCCCGCCGACCACGAACTCGACACCGGGTCCGGGCCCGTCCCGTACGACGTCCTCGTGCTCGCCACCGGCGCCGAACCGATCCGGCTGCCCGGCGCCGAGGGCGTCCCCGGCGTCCATCTGCTGCGCACCCTGGACGACGCCGAACGGCTGCGGCCGGTGCTCGCCGGCCGTCACGACATCGTCGTCGTCGGCGCCGGCTGGATCGGCGCCGAGTTCGCCACCGCCGCGCGCGAGGCCGGCTGCGCGGTCACCGTCGTCGAGGCCGCCGACCGGCCGCTGGCCGGCGCCCTGCCCGCCGACGTCGCCGCCGCGATGACCGCCTGGTACGCCGACAGCGGCACCGAACTGCGCACCCACACGCGCGTGCGGCGCGTCGAGCCCGGCGCGGTCCTCCTCGACGACGGGTCCCGGCTGTCCGCCGACGCCGTCGTGGTCGGCATCGGCGCCCGCCCCGCCACGGCCTGGCTGACCGGCTCGGGCATCGAGCTGGGGCCGCACGGCGAGGTCGTGGCCGACGCCGGCCTGCGCACCTCCCTGCCCGACGTGTACGCGGTCGGCGACTGCGCGTCCTTCCCCTCCGGGCGGTACGGCGAGCGCCTCCTGGTCCACCACTGGGACAACGCCCTCCAGGGCCCGCGCACGGTCGCCGCGAACATCCTCGGCACGGCCGGCGACGAGGCGCCCGCGGTCTACGACCCGGTCCCGTACTTCTGGTCGGAGCAGTTCGGCCGCTTCGTCCAGTACGCCGGGCACCACGGCGGCGCCGACACCACCCTGTGGCGCGGCGACCCCGCCGGACCGGCCTGGACGGTCTGCTGGCTGCGCGACGACCGCCTGGTCGCCCTGCTGGCGGTGGGCCGCCCGCGCGACCTCGCGCAGGGCCGCCGGCTGATCGAGTCGGGCACGCCGGTCGACCCGGAGCTGGTCGTGGACCCGGAGCGGCCGCTCAAGACGGCGACGGCCCGACCGGGGCCTTCCCGGGCGTGACCGCGGTGCTCCGTCCGGAGGAGTCCCGCGGCGTCCGGCGGCGGCCCCGTCCCCCTGAGGGGAGCCTCGGGTACCGACTGCCGGTCCGGGATGGCAGTCTTGAGGGGTGACCGAGATTGACGCAAAGATCGATGCTCTCGTCCCCGCCTGGCTCACCCTGCCCGACATCGCGGAGATGCTCGATGTCGACGTGACGCGTGTGCGGCAGCTGGTCAAGGAAGGCCAGCTCATCGCCGTACGCCGTGGTGAGAACAGGGCGCTGCACGTCCCCGCCGCCTTCATCGACGAGGACAAGGTGACCAAGGGCCTGTCCGGGACCCTGACCCTGCTGCGGGACGACGGCTTCACGGACGAAGAGATGCTGGAGTGGCTGTTCACGCCCGACCCGTCCCTGCCGGGGACCCCGGCGCAGGCACTGAGCGAGAATCGCGGCACGGAGGTGAAGCGCCGCGCCCAGGCGCTCGCCGTCTGAGCCGCGGATCCGCTCCACGGATCCGCCGCTCTCCACGGATCCGCCGCTCTCCACGGATCCGCCGCTCTCCACGGATCCGCCGCTCTCCACGGATCTGCGGCTCTCCACGGATCCGCTGATCCGCAGAACCGCCAGGTGTGCGGCCGTGGTCAGCCGCGGCCGCACACCGCCGCCCCGGGAAAGGCCCGGGGCGCCGCCACGCCCCGGGGGACCCACGCATGTCCGACACGGCCCGCTCCCAGCTCGCCGACGCCCGCCTCTACCTCTGCACGGACGCCCGTAGGCGCCAGGGCGACCTGCCGGAGTTCCTGGACGCGGTCCTCGCGGGCGGCGTGGACATCGTGCAGCTGCGCGACAAGGGCATGGAGGCGGCGGAGGAGCTGGAGCACCTCGAGGTGTTCGCCGACGCCTGCGCCCGCCACGGCAGGCTGCTCGCGGTCAACGACCGGGCGGACGTCGCCCATGCCGCCGGCTCCCAGGTCCTCCACCTCGGCCAGGGCGACCTGCCGGTCCCCGCGGCCCGCGCCCTCCTCGGCGACGGCGTGCTGATCGGCCGCTCCACGCACAGCGAGGCGGAGGCGGACGCCGCGGCCGTCCAGGAGGGCGTCGACTACTTCTGCACGGGCCCGTGCTGGCCCACCCCCACCAAGCCCGGCCGCCCGGCCCCCGGCCTCGGCCTGGTCCGTCACACGGCGGCGCTGGGCACCGGGCGTCCCTGGTTCGCGATCGGCGGAGTCGACCTCGGCAACCTCGACGAGGTGCTGGAGGCGGGGGCCCGCCGCGTCGTGGTCGTCCGGGCGATCACGGAGGCCGACGACCCCGGGGCCGCGGCGGCGAAGTTCGCCGAGCGGCTGCGCGCGGTCTGAGCCGGGCGCCCGGACGCCGGCCCGTTCACCCGTCCGGCCTCCTCGCCCGTCCCTGTCCCCTCCCTCTCCTTTCCGGCCCGGTCCCTCGCCGTCCGCCGCTCTTCCCGGCTCCGCCCGGCTCGCCCCGCCTGTCCAAGGGATGGACAACGAGACGACAATTCGGGCAAATTTCCGAGTTTCGGTTGGGGGAGGTCCCTCCCCTGGCTAACCTGCGGGTATGGCCCTCGGAACCGCATCCACCAGGACCGACCGCGCCCGCACCGTGCGCGACATCCTGGCCACCGGCAAGACGACGTACTCGTTCGAGTTCTACGCGCCGAAGACCGCCCAGGGCGAGCGGAACCTGTGGAACGCGCTCCGGCGGGTCGAGGCCGTGGCCCCCGACTTCGTCTCCGTCACCTACGGCGCCGGCGGCACCACGCGGGCGACCACGGTCAAGGAGACGCAGCAGATCGTCGTCGACACCACCCTCACCCCGGTCGCGCACCTCACGGCCGTGGACCACTCCATCGCCGAACTCCGCAACATCATCGGCCAGTACGCCGACGCCGGGATCCGCAACATGCTCGCCGTGCGCGGCGACCCGCCCGGCGACCCCATGGGCGAGTGGGTGCCGCACCCGCAGGGGCTCACCTACGCCGCCGAACTCGTCCGGTTGATCAAGGAGTCGGGCGACTTCTGCGTCGGCGTCGCCGCCTTCCCCGAGATGCACCCGCGGTCCGGCGACTGGGACACCGACATCGCACGCTTCGTCGACAAGTGCCGGGCCGGCGCCGACTACGCCATCACGCAGATGTTCTTCGAGCCCGATTCCTACCTGCGGCTGCGCGACCGGGTGTCGGCGGCCGGCTGCGCGACCCCGGTGATCCCCGAGGTCCTGCCGGTGACGAGTGTGAAGATGCTGGAGAGACTGCCCAGGCTCAGCAACGCCCACTTCCCGGCGGCGCTGAAAGAGCGGATGCTCACAGCCAAAGACGATCCGGCCGCTGTACGCTCCATTGGCATCGACTTCGCCACGGAGTTCTGCGCTCGGCTGCTCGCCGAGGGAGTGCCCGGACTGCACTTCATCACGCTCAACAACTCCACGGCGACGCTGGAAATCTACGAGAACCTGGGTCTGCACCACCCACCGCAGGCCTAGACCGGTCGCACCGCCTTACGACACACTGCGTAGCGGCCAAGGGGAGAGGGGCGTACATGGGCTGGACGGTCCTCTACATCGCGTTCGGCATCGTCGCGCTGTGGCTGCTCGGTGAGGTGCTGCTGCAGTACAAGGCACGGCTGCGCTGGCGGCTGCTGGCCTTCGGCGGCTTCCTCGGCGTGGTGGTCGGTGTCCTGATCCCGTCGATCGTCGTCATCGGTGTGGGCGCGGCCGCCTTCGCGGTCGGCCAGACGTACGTCACGCTCTCGTTCCGCCGCGGCTTCGCCGAGGG
This sequence comes from Streptomyces sp. NPDC088766, assembly GCF_044750845.1. NCBI lineage: Bacteria > Bacillati > Actinomycetota > Actinomycetes > Kitasatosporales > Streptomycetaceae > Streptomyces > Streptomyces sp. NPDC088766. The sequence goes on from NZ_JBIVKQ010000013.1 coordinate 119,081, forward strand.
CTGGGCCGTCAGCCGCCCCGGCACCGAAGGCACCAAGCGCCGCCGCGGCAAGGGCGAGCACCAGGACCCGACCCTGGAGGTCTCCGACCTGGAGGAGACCGAGGGCGGTCCCGACCCGTACGGCCGGGACGCGGGCACGCCGTTCGGCGGCGACGACATCGCGTACGGCCAGGACAAGAGCGCCTACGGCGACGACGACCGCGACGACGTGTTCACGCCCGCGCGCGGCGCCGGCGCCACGGCGGCCGGGACCACCTCCGTCTACGAGCCCCAGCCCCTGCCCGACGACACCGGCTCCTACGGCGTGTACAGCGACACCGCCCACACGTCCGCCACCCAGCCCCAGGACCAGTACGCGACCGCCGCCCAGGGCGCCGACCAGGGGTACGGCTACGACGGCTACTCCGGATACGGCCAGCAGCAGTACAACTACGACGCCTCCGGCGAGCAGCAGTACGCGGCCTACTCCGATCCCTACATCGGCACCCAGACCTACGGCGGCGGCTCCTACGGCGGCGGGTACGACCAGCAGCAGTACCCGCAGCAGGGCTACGGCCAGGACCAGTACGGCACCGGCGGCTACGACGGAACCCCGGCCGGCGGCGTCTGGGTCCCGCAGCAGCGCAGCACCGACGACCCGCTCGCCGGCGAACTCCCGCCCGAGCAGCCGTACCCCTACCAGGGCGACGGGCAGCGGCAGGGCAACGGGTACGACGAGCAGTACCGCTTCTGACGGACACTCACGACCGCCGCCCCGAGGGACGGCACGGGCGGGGGCCGCGGCTCACTGCGAGCCGCGGAACTCCGGCCCCTCCACGACGAGTCCCGACACCAGCGCGCCCGACATGCCCGCGTGGGGGAGCCCACCGCCCGGGTGCGCCCAGCCGCCCGCGGTGAACAGTCCCGGAAGGGCGGTCGAGTTGGCCGGGTGCAGCAGCAGGCCCCCCGCCGCCGCCAGCGCCGGCGCCGGGACGGACCCGCCCGCCACGCCGGTCTCCTCCGCGATGTCCGCCGGGGTGCGCACCTCGCGCCACAGGACACGGTCCCGCAGGCCCGGAAGGGCGCGCTCGGCGACGCCGAGCACCGCCTCCACCAGGTCGGTCCCCGGCTCGGCCCCGGCCGGGACGACGACACTCAGGGTGACCGCCTCATGGGCGGAGTCCGGCACGAGAGCCGGGTCCCCGGGCCGCAGCACCGTGACCGTCGGACCGGCGGCCGGCGCGGGCGCCGTACCGAACAGGGCCTCCAGCTCGCCCTCGCGGTCCCGCGTGTGCACCACCGTCCGGTGCGCGGTCCCCTCCGGGCGCCCGCCGCGCAGTGCGAGCAGCACGGTGAACCGGCTCGGCAGGCCCCGCTGCGGCACGACCTCGCCCGGGCCGCGGGGCGGCAGCCCGGTGAAGCGGCCCGTCCCCGGCGCGACCACGAAGTCGGCCTCCACCACAGCGCTTCCCCCGGAGCCGGAAGCCGGGGAGCCGCCCCCGGCCAGCTCCACGCCCGCCGCCCGGCCGTCCTTCTCCACGATCCGGGTGACCTCGGCACCGAACTCGAACACGACCCGGCGGGCCAGGCATCTCTCGTACACCGCGCGGGCCAGCTCGCGCACGCCACCGCGCACGGACCACATGCCGAAGGCGTGCTCCATGTACGGCAGCACGGCCGCGCTCGCCGGGGTGACCCGAGGATCGAGGCCGTACGCGAGCGCGTGGCTCTCCAGGAAGGCGGCGAGCCTGGGGTCACGCAGTTCCCAGGCGCCGACCTCGGCGAGCGTGCCGGCCCGGCGGGTGCGCAGCAGGCGCTTGTGCGGCACCGCCGGATAGGGCTCGCGGTCGGCGAGCACCGTCCAGTTCGGCCACAGCGGCTCCTCCAGGAGCGGGCGGCGCGTGCGGTCCCAGGCCTCGCGGGCCCGGACCAGGAAGTCGCCCCAACGACCGCCGGCCCCCGGGCCCAGCGCCTCGTCCAGGGCGGAGACGACCCCCGCGCGCGAGGCGTTCGGCAGCACGGCCTCGGTGCCGTCGGCGAACACGTGCCGCGCCGACGGGTCGACCTGGACCAGCTCGACACAGTCCTCCAGCGGCTCCTTGCCGGTCTTGACGAAGAGATCGCGCCAGACCGCGGGCAGGGTCAGCAGACCGGGGCCCGTGTCGAAGGAGAACCCGTCCCGCTCGAAGCGGCGCACCGCACCGCCGTACGTCTCCGTACGCTCGTACACCGTCACCCGGTGGCCCGCGACGGCCAGCCGGGCGGCAGCCGCCAGCGCGCCCATCCCGGCGCCGATCACCGCAATCCGTGCCATGCCCGCGACTTTATCGGCCGCCACCGGCAGTGACGGCGCCAGCCCGGCGGGCCGCCCGCTCCGGTCACGCCGGACAGGCCCGGCAGCTCCGGCGCGCAGGCGCGGCCGCCCGCGAGCACCGGGGGAGTACGGACACGGGGGACGATCGTCCCCGGGGCGGCCGCTCGGCGCCCTGGGGACGGGCACCCAGGTCTGAGTAGCCGTACCTAGCCGCGGAGATGAGTACGCGCGCGGATGGGGCACGACCTGGGTGAACGGGAGAGTGGAGCCCACGGAAAGGGGCCCGGCGCCGCACCGCCGACACGGGGCGGCGGAACGGTGCCGGTCCTGGACCGCTCCTTCCGCCGGCCCGGTCGGCGGAAGCGAGGCACGGGGGCAGTCCGGGGCAACGACCGGACGGGGGAATGCGGGGGACACGGGTGAATGCGGGGAATGCGGGGGACACGGGGGAAGTACCGGGGGAGCGCCGGTTCGCGGTGGCACACGGGGGACGTGGCCACGGCGGACCGGCGCTTTCGTGCCCGCCCCGGCGGCCTGTGGCGGTACCACCTCCCGCGGAGCCCTCAGCGCCCGCTGACCCGGCCCTGGAGCAGCCGGGACAGGGCCGCGTGGACGTCTTCCAGGGACCGCTCCGACTGGAAGGCCTGCCAGTCCAGGGCGGCCACCAGGACCATGCCGACCAGCGCGGCCGCGGTCAGCGGCACGTCGATCTCGTCGCTGAACTCGCCGTGGTCGATGCCTTCGCGCAGCACGCCCTCGACGACGGCCACCGCCTGCTGCCGCACCACCATGAGCGTGGACTGCCACGCCCGGTTGGTGCGCCAGAGCTCGGCCACGTAGAGCTGGGTGAACGCCGGATAGCGGTCGATGAAGACCAGGCCCGCGCGGATCATCGCGTCCAGCGCGTCGACCCGGCTGCCGCCCTGGCCCGCCGTGCTCTCGGCGGCCTCCCGGAGGGATGCGGTGAGCAGCCCCACGCCGTGCCGCAGCAACTCCTCGAAGAGAACCGACTTGCTCGCGAAGTTGTAGTAGACCGTGCCCTTCGCGACGCCTGCCCGCTCGGCGATCTCGTCCACGGTGGTCGCGGAGAAGCCCTGCTCGGCGATGAGCGTGACGGCTGCCTCGTAGAGCTTCTGCCGGGTGGCCTCGCGGCGGGTGCGGCCGGCCGGCGTGGTGGTGCTGTCCATGCTCCTGATTGTCACAGGAACCCGCCCCGCCGAAGTCCCCGGTCGCGCGGTCACGGGGCCGGCCGTCACAGGGCCGGCCGTCACAGGGTCAGCTCCGGGTGCAGCCGGTCCAGCGTCCACACCTGGCGGCGGCGCGCGGACCCCGCAGTCCGAAGTCCTCGGCGGTGACGGCGACTCCGTGCACGGTTCCCCCGTGGGCAGAATGTGAACTGACTGGGCAGTGCAAAAACTGGCCCGAACTTCCGGTCGAGGCAAAAGCCCAGGTCGCAACGGATTGTCAGTGGCATGGCGCACGATGGGCGCATACGGCACCACCGGACAGGATCGTGCCGTCACACAGACGACAGGAGGTTCGTCATGGCCAGCTCCCACGCAGCAGCCGCACGTCGGCGACGCGCCACCGGCCCTGCCCCCTCACTGACCGGCCCGGCGAGCGACGTGCACCCCGTGCTGCGCCGGACCACGGCCCCGCCCGCCGCCCTCGACCTGCTCGCCCAGGCCCACGCCGGGCTGCACGAGGCCACCGTCCTCGACACCCCCAACGAGCGGTACGCCACGGCCCACCTCGCCGCGCTGCGCACCGCCGCCGCCGTCCTCGCCGCGCGGGGGCGCCCGGAGACCACCCCCCGGCGCCGGGCCCGGATCAGGAGCGCGTGGGAGGTGCTCCCCGAGATAGCGCCCGAACTGGCCGAGTGGAGCGCGCTGTTCGCCTCCGGGGCCGGGCGCCGGGCCCGCGCCGAGGCGGGCATCCAGGGCGCGGCCAGCCGTCGCGACGCCGACGACCTGATACGCGACGTGGCCATGTTCCTCCGCCTCGTCGAACGCATGCTGGTCCTCCAGCCGGTCCTGCCCCCGCCCCGCCGGGAGGGAGCCGAAGCGGACGGCCCGAGCACGGGGGCGGACATGCCGGACGCGGGATGAGCCCCGCCGCCCACGGGACCGGCAACGCCGGCGGGGTGCCCGTCCGGGACGCGCGCACGGGCCTCCCGGGGAGCCCGGCGGACCCCGCGACCCGGGCGCACCGCGGTGACCGGGCGCGGGGGCGGAGGCAATAGGGTGGACAGCGCCTGAAGCCTTCCCCTCGCCGCCGCCGCGGCCGGGAAGGCGCCCCGTTCGCTCCGCCGCGCCAGAGGCGGTGCCGCGCCGAGGAGTCAACTGCCGTGCCGGACCCCATGCGCCCGTCCGCCTCCCACCGCCACTCCCCCACGGCGTCGCTGCGCTCCGGTCCCTCCCGCCCCCGCGCCTCGCTCCGTACCGCCGTGGTCTGGGAGGTCCTCCAGGAGGCCCTCGACCGCCAGGTCAAGGCCACGGGGCGGGAGTCGCTGGACGTGCTCGACACCGGGGGCGGCAGCGGCAACTTCGCGGTGCCGGTCGCCCGCCTCGGGCACCGGGTCACCGTCGTCGACCCCAGCCCCAACGCGCTGTTCGCACTGGAGCGGCGCGCCGCCGAGGCCGGAGTCGCCGACCGCGTGCAGGGCGTCCAGGGCGACACCCACGGCCTCTTCGACGTGGTCGGGCGCGGCGGCTACGACGCCGTCCTGTGCCACGGCGTCCTGGAGTACGTCGACGACCCCGCCGAAGGCGTCCGCAACGTGGTGGCCGCGCTGCGCTCCGAGGGGGTCCTCAGCCTGCTCGCCGCCGGCCTCGGCGGCGCCGTTCTGGCCCGCGCCCTCGCCGGTCACTTCAAGGAGGCCCGCCAGGCCCTCACCGACCCGGACGGCCGCTGGGGCGAGGGCGACCCCGTACCGCACCGTTTCACCGCCGACCAGCTCACCGGACTGGTCGAGGGCGCCGGCCTCCGGGTGGGCGCCGTGCACGGGGTGCGGGTCTTCGCCGACCTCGTGCCCGGCGTGCTCGTGGACACCGAGCCCGGCGCCCTGGAGGCGCTGCTGAAGCTGGAGGAGGCGGCGGCCGAGCTGCCCGCCTTCCACTCCGTGGCGACCCAGCTCCACGTCCTCGGTGAGACCCGGGGGACCGACGAGGCCGCCGCCCACTCCTGAGACCCGCCGCTGATCAGGTACGCGGCTGCGCATGGAGTACGCCACAGGCCCCCCGTTCGGCCGAAGCGCGCCGTATGATCGAGGGAGACCGCCCGGCATGACGGGTCGGCCGCCGGGGAATGGAACCCCCAGCGGACCCGAGATGCTCATGACGGGCTCCGGTTGGCCAATTGGCGTAGAGGGGCGGGTTTCACGGGGGCGATTCCCTGCCTATCCTTAAGGGACCCCCCGGGTCGCCCCGGCGACTGCACGATGAGGAGGACTCCGTGCCGCTCTCGGAGCACGAGCAGCGCATGCTCGAGCAGATGGAGCGAGCGCTGTACGCCGAAGATCCCAAATTCGCGTCGGCGCTTGAGGGAAGCGGGCTGCGTACCTACACCCGGCGCCGGGTCTACCAGGCGGTCGCGGGCTTCCTCGTGGGTATCGCGCTCCTCATGGCCGGTATGGTCGCCAAGCAGGTCTGGCTCAGTGTGGTGGGCTTCCTCGTCATGCTGGGGTGTGCGGTCCTCGCGGTCACCGGTTGGCGCAAGGCCCCCAAGCCGGGTGAACAGCCTGCCGGCGCCCCGCAGGCACGCAGGCAGGGACGGCCGAAGCGCTCGGTGATGAGCCGGATCGAGGAACGCTGGCAGCGGCGCCGCGACGAGCAGGGCGGCCAGGGCCACTGAGGCGCCGCTGAGGCTGTGCCGGCCGTTCCCGTGCCCGGCCCGGTGAGACGCCGGAACCGTACAGAGACGTGGTGAGGGGGGGGGGGGGGCCCCCCCCGGGGCCCCCCCCCCCCCCCCCGCCCCCCCCCCCACCCCCCCCCCCCGCCCCGCCCCCCCCCCCGCCCCCCCCCCCCCGACCCCGCCGCCCCCCC
>NZ_JBIVKQ010000013.1:125426-236504 GCF_044750845.1 Streptomyces sp. NPDC088766
GGCGGCCCCGGCCCAGGGGGCCCCCGGGGGGGGTGGCCGGGCGGCCCCCGCCCCCGCCCGGGGGCCCCCCCCCCCCCGGGCGCCGCGGGGGGGGGGGGGGGCCCCCCCCCCCGGGGCGGCCACCCCCCTCACGCATGTTCACCGCCTGCACCCTCGCCGGCGGAAGCGCCGCATCCGACGGCCCGCCACGGAACAGCGATCGGCCCCCGTTCCGGGATCTCTCCCGGAACGGGGGCCGAACACGTCATCACCGGCCGCACACCGGCGGCCTTGCCGAGCGTCCGCCGCCTCGGCGACCCGGCGGAACCTCGAGCGTCCACTGCCCGCCACCACCACCGGCCCCCGAGCGTCAGCTGCCAGCCTGGGCGTCGGCCGCCCGGCCGCCCGGCCGTGCCCGACGGGCCAGGGCCGCCAGGCGGGCCGAACAGGTGGCCTTGGCCGCCGTCCAGCGGTCGCTGAGGTCCCACACCACACGGACGGCCGAACGCGGTGCCACGACCGCGCGCAGCCGGGTGCGCCGGCCGACCCGCGCCCGCAGGGCCACCCGCACTTCGCGCACGTCCTCGGCCAGCCCGGCCTCGGCCCGCGGCCGCGGGGCGAACAGCACCTGCTCCACGGCCCCCGCCACCCGGTGCACGGATCCGGCCACCGCTCGGTCCAGCCCGCCGAGCCGGACGATCCGGGCCGCCGCCCGGCGGGGCGTCAGCGCCTCGTCGGGCGGGATCCCGTAGTCCCAGGCCGTGTCGGTCAGCTCGCGCCACACCCCCAGGACGTGGGCCGCGGCCGCCTCGCCGACCTCCTCCGGCGGCAGGTCCAGCAACACCGCCGGACCGGCGTCACCCGTCGGCTGCCCGACGCCGTCCCCGCGTGTCCCGGGGCCCGCCCGGCCCACCGCAGGGGAACCGGTGTGCTGGGCCGAGGCCAGCCGCACCGACCGCCGTCTCAGCCGCCACACCATCGGCAGCAGGGGCAGCACCAGCACCGCGAGGCCCAGTACCGTCCAGCCGGCGATCTTGTACCAGGGCGGGCCGCCGCCGCCCTGATCCGCCTGGTCCAGCGGCAGCGCGTCGGTGCAGCCCTGGAGCCTCTTGTCCTCCGCGGTGCAGCTGGTGCTCGCCGACGGCTCGGCCGACGGCGCCGCGCCCGCCGACCGCGAGGCCTGCGGCAGGTCCGGGACGGCACTGCCCGAGGTCTCCGGCAGCGTGTACGACGGCGTCGTCCCCCGGGTCGGGGTCGGCTCGAAACGGGTCCAGCCCACGCCTTCGAAATACAGCTCCGGCCAGGCGTGCGCGTCCTTCAGGCTCACCGCCACCGAACCGTTGGACTGCGGGGAGCCGGGCGCGAAGCCCACCGCCACCCGGGCCGGAATGCCCAGCGTGCGGGCCATCGCCGCCATCGCGAACGAGAAGTGCACGCAGAAACCCTGCTTGTCCCGCAGGAAGCGGGCGAGCGCGTCCTTCCCGGTGCCGACCTCGACCTCGGTGTCGTACTCGAAGCCGCCCGTCACCGCGAACCAGTCCTGGAGCTTCACCGCCCGCTCGTAGTCGTTCGACGAGCCGTCGGTGATCTCGCGGGCCGTCCGCGACACCACCGCCGGCAGGGTGTCCGGCACCTGGGTGTACTCGCCGCGCAGCGAACCGCGGGCCTTCGGGGCGGCGGCCAGCTGTTCCGCGGTCGGCCGCACCTGAAGGCTGTTCACCTCGTAGGACTTGCCGCGGGTGGTCTGGCGGTGGTCGCCGACCACGGTCATGCCGACCGGCTCGTACCGCCATCTGCCGCTGACCTGCACACCGCTCGGCGGGTACGGCATCGGCAGCCAGTCCTGGGCGTACCAGTCGGCGGCGGACACCCGGGTGGTGATCTCCGCGCGCCGCACCTCCGGGCTCAGACCGGGCGGGGTGGGCAGCTCGTCGGGCACGGCGACGACATCGCGCTTCGACGGCTTCCACGTGGTGCCGTCGAAGTCGTCCAGGGAGACGATCCGCAGATACAGGTCCGAGATGTCGCCGGTGTCGGTGCGCAGGGTGAGGACCGTGCGGTCCTCGTCCACGTTCAGGCTGTCGCGCAGCGACACCAGGGGGTTGACCGCGGAGATCGTGCCCCCGCCGCCGGTACCCGGACCGACCCCGGCGCCCGCGCCGTCCAGCAGACCGCCGTCGATCGCGGGCAGCGGCAGCAACGGCACCGCGAGCGCCACGCCCAGGGCGGCCGCGCCGATGCGCCGCCCGGTGCGCACCGGGGCCACCGGGCCGGACTGCCCGCCCGGGGCGCGCGGGGCGCCTCCGAAGACGCGGCCCCACTGCGAGAGCCGCTCCCGCCCCTCGGCGAGCAGAAGCATGAGATAGCCGCCGCCGGCCACCAGGAACCAGAGCCAGTCGGCCCCCCCGTCGGAGAGCCCCGCGGCGACCGAGTACAGCGCCAGCAGGGGCAGGCCGGCCGGTGCGGCGTTGCGGTAGGTCACCGCGAGGGTGTCCACCGCGAGCCCGATCAGCAGCACACCGCCGATCAACATCAGCCGGATGCCGTCGGAGAGCGGCGCCGGTATCGCGTACCGCCCCACGTCGTCGGTGCCCGCCCGCAGCAGGTCGGCGAAGTGCTGGAAGGCCTGTGGGCCGGGGACCAGCCCGGCGAGAGCCTGCTCCCGGGCGAAGACCAGGGTGAGCAGCACCAGCGTGACCAGGGCCTGGGCCAGCACGGTCAGGGGCCGGGCCAGCGGCACCCGCCGGGTGGCCGCGCCGACCCCGCCCTGGACGGCCAGCAGCACGGCCGCCAGCAGGATCCACGAGGTCTGCTCGACCAGGGGCAGCAGGGCGGAGGCGGCCATCAGCGTGGCCGCCGCGGAACACAGCGTCAGTCGGGCCCGACCGCTCATGCCCCCGCCCCCCTTCCGCTCGGTCCGCCGGCCGTCACGACACCCGAACGCTCCCGGTCCGCCTGCCGCCACAGCTCGTCCAGCGGAGCGCCCCGCGGCACGCTCACGGCCGTCCAGCCCGCCTCGCGCAGCATCCGCAGCCGCTCCTGGTGCCTGTTCATCGGATGAGGCACGTCATTCGGTTCACGCACCCAGCTGTCGCCGTCCAGGAGGAAGGCGACGGCGCCCCCGCTGCGCCGGCGCATCTTGGCGGCCACCGCCGCCTCCTCCTCGTCGAGGTCGCCGAGGAAGGCCACCAGCAGCCCCTCGTTGCCCCCGCGCAGCACGTCGTGGGCCGGGGACAGGCCCGTGCCGTCGGAATGGTCGATCACGGCGAGGGTGTCCATCATCAGCCCGGCCGCCTCTGCCGATCCCTGGCCGGAACCGGCGAACCCCTCGGCACCCTCGCCCGGCACCGAACTGCCGGTGTCCGTCAGCAGCCGGACGGAGAAGCCCCGCTCCAGCATGTGCACCAGGACGGACGCGGCGCCCGAGACCGCCCACTCGAAGGCCGAGTCGGGACCCGCGCCCCGGTGGGCGACCCCGCGGGTGTCCAGCAGCACCGTGCAGCGGGAGCGCTGGGGCTGCTCCTCACGGCGCACCATCAGCTCGCCGTAGCGGGCGGTGGAACGCCAGTGGACACGGCGCAGGTCGTCGCCGTAGCGGTAGCCGCGCGGGATCGCGTCGTCCTCGCCGGCCAGCGCCAGCGAACGCTGCCGGCCGTCGCCGTACCCCGCCGCCTCGCCGCCCAGCCGGACCGGCGGCAGCGCCTCCACGCGCGGCACGACCGTCAGGGTGTCGTACGTCGAGAAGGAGCGGGTCAGCTCGCACATGCCGAACGGGTCGTTCAGCCGCAGCTGGAGGGGGCCCAGCGGGTAGCGGCCGCGCAGGTCGGAGCGGACCCGGTAGGACACCTCGCGCCGGCCGCCCGCCTCGACCCGGTCCAGGACGAAGCGGGGGCGCGGGCCGAGGACGTAGGGCACCCGGTCCTGGAGCATCAGCAGGCCCGTGGGAAAACGGGAGACGTTGTCCATCCGCAGATGGACGCGGGCCTCGCTGCCGGCCGGCACGCGCGCGGGGGAGAGCCGGCGGCTGCCGGCCACCCGGTAGCGGGTGCGGTAGACCACGGCCGCGCAGACCAGCGGCAGCGCGGCCAGCAGCAGCCCGACGCGCAGCAGGTCGGGCTGGCCGAGGACGTAGGCGCAGATCGCGGCGGCGACTCCGGCCGCCAGGAAGGAGCGGCCACGCGTGGTGAGACCGGCCAGGGCGGTGCGTGCGCCGCCCTTCTCCCCGCGGTCCGTCTCCGCCTCCGCCGGTCCGGCCGCGCCGGTGGTCATCCGAGCCTCCGCGGCGGCTGCCGGTCGTACGCCTGGGGGCCGTTGCCCAGGCCGTAGCCGCGCTGCTGCGGGGAGCCGGTGGGCACCGGAGTGCGCTGGATGATCTCCTCGACGACCTGCTCCGAGGTGCGGCGGTTCAGCTGGGCCTGCGCGGTGGGCAGCAGCCGGTGGGCCAGGACGGCCACGGCGAGGTTCTGCACGTCGTCCGGCAGCGCGTAGTCCCGGCCGCCGAGGGCGGCGGACGCCTTCGCCGCGCGCAGCAGGTGCAGGGTCGCGCGCGGGGAGGCGCCGAGTCTGAGGTCGGGGTGGGTGCGGGTGGCGGAGACCAGGTCGACCGCGTACCGCCGGATCGTCTCGGCGACGTGGACCCCGCGGACCGCCTCGATCAGCTTCAGGATCTCGTCCGCGTGGGCCACCGGCTGGAGGTCGTCCAGGGGGTTCACCCCGCCGTGGACGTCGAGCATCTGCAGCTCGGCCTCCGGGCTGGGGTAGCCGATGGAGACCCGGGCCATGAAGCGGTCGCGCTGGGCCTCGGGCAGCGGATAGGTGCCCTCCATCTCCACCGGGTTCTGGGTGGCCACCACCATGAAGGGGCTGGGCAGCTCGTAGGTCTGCCCGTCCATGGTGACCTGGCGCTCCTCCATCGACTCCAGCAGCGCGGACTGGGTCTTGGGCGAGGCACGGTTGATCTCGTCGCCGATCACGATCTGCGCGAAGATCGCGCCCGGCTTGAACTCGAAGTCCCGGCGCTGCTGGTCCCAGATGGACACGCCGGTGACGTCCGACGGCAGCAGGTCGGGCGTGAACTGGATACGCCGGACCGAACAGTCGATGGACCGGGCCAGCGCCTTCGCCAGCATCGTCTTGCCCACGCCGGGGACATCCTCGATCAGAAGATGTCCCTCGGCGAGAAGCACCGTCAGAGAAAGCCGTACGACCTCGGGCTTGCCCTCGATCACTCCCTCCACCGAACTGCGGACCCGCTCCACAGTGGCGGTCAGATCTGTGAGGCTCGCACGCTCGTCATAGGTCGTCACCCGGCCCTCCTCGGCCCGTTCTTTCCGGGCCGACGCTCTGCGATGCGGACCGGCCCACCCCGAAACACGGACACCACGCGGGAAATGCTCAGCGCGACGCCACTCCCGCATTCTTGCTGCCGTTACCGTTTCGTGTCACTCGCCTGTGGACAACTGACAGCGATATGTCAGGTCTTAGGACTGTTCGGCCGGGTCGATCTCCCTCAGCAACCCCGTCCGCACGTCGAAGACGAAGCCCCGTACGTCGTCGGTGTGCAGCAGGAACGGCGAGGTGCGCACGCGCTGCATCGACTGCCGCACGTCCTGGTCGACGTCCCGGAAGGCCTCCACCGCCCATGCCGGACGCTGCCCCACCTCCATCTCCAGGTCGTGGCGGAACTCCTCGGTGAGGCTCTCCAGACCGCAGCCGGTGTGGTGGATCAGCACCACGCTGCGGGTGCCCAGGGCGCGCTGGCTGATCGTGAGGGAGCGGATCACGTCGTCGGTGACGACGCCACCCGCGTTGCGGATGGTGTGGCAGTCGCCGAGTTCCAGGCCCAGGGCGTCGTGCAGGTCGAGTCGGGCGTCCATGCAGGCCACCACGGCCACGTGCAGGACAGGGCGCGCGTCCATCCCCGGGTCGCTGAACGCGGCGGCATAGCGCCGGTTCGCGTCGACCAGGCGGTCGGTGACCGTACCGCCGGCGGGTATGGCGGCCTCGGAGCCGGCGGGTACCGATGCAGAAGTCGTCATACCCATGACGTTACTGGTCACAAGCTCTCCGGTCTCGTTGTGAGAAGGGTGAAGAACGTCATCCCGGTCTTGTGTGAGGTAATCCACACGAGTGGCGGGGCGAAGTCCGTAGGAGTGATTTTCCCGTAATCGCCGCTTCGCACGCCTGCCGGAGCACGACGCGCAGGCCGGTTGATTGACCGCGAGACAGGGTGGACTAAAGTGACGCGAAGCGGGAGGCGGTGATCTCCCCGCTGGACTGAATTCCCCGAGAGACCCCGGCGCGGCCGCCGGGAATCTCCCCGCGTGCGCGGCGCGTACGTACGGCTCGGCCTCCTCCCGCTCCCGGTCGGCTGACGCTTCCGGCGCCGGCGGACTCCCCTTCTTCGAGCGGGCGGGGACCCGGCGGTGCGTACGGACTCCGCCGGATCTGAGAGGGCCCAGGACCAATGGGGCGCGAAGCGCATTCGAATGAGGGTGACGGCGGGCGACGGGAGGGACGCGGTCGACACGTCCCGGTGATGCTCCAGCGGTGCCTGGACCTGCTGGCCCCCGCCCTCCTGCGTCCCGGAGCGGTGGTCGTCGACTGCACGCTCGGCCTCGGCGGACACAGCGAGGCCCTGCTCGGCCGGTTCCCCGAGGCCCGCCTCGTCGCCCTCGACCGCGACAAGGAGGCCCTGCGGCTGTCCGGCGAGCGCCTCGCCCCCTACCAGGACCGCGCCACCCTCGTGCACGCCGTGTACGACGAACTTCCCGAGGTGCTGGAGCGGCTCGGCATCCCGCGCGTGCAGGGCGTCCTGTTCGACCTCGGTGTCTCCTCCATGCAGCTCGACGAGGCGGACCGGGGATTCGCCTACGCGCAGGACGCCCCCCTCGACATGCGCATGGACCAGACGACCGGCATCAGCGCCGCCGAGGTCCTCAACACCTATCCGCCGGGCGAACTGGTGCGCATCCTGCGGGCCTACGGCGAGGAGAAGCAGGCCAAGCGGATCGTCTCCGCGGTCGTGCGCGAGCGGGAGAAGGAGCCGTTCACCAACAGCGCCCGGCTCGTCGAGCTGATCCGCGACGCCCTGCCGCAGGCGGCCAAGCGCACCGGCGGCAACCCGGCCAAGCGCACCTTCCAGGCACTGCGCATCGAGGTCAACGGCGAACTGTCGGTCCTCGAACGGGCGATCCCGGCCGCCGTGAAGGCCCTGGACGTCGGCGGACGGATCGCCGTGCTGTCGTACCACTCGCTGGAGGACCGGCTGGTCAAGCAGGTGTTCGCGGCCGGTGCCGCCACCACCGCGCCGGCCGGACTGCCCGTCGTCCCCGAGCGCTACCAGCCGCGCCTCAAGCTGCTCACCCGTGGTGCCGAACTTCCCACAGAGGAAGAGGTCGCCGAGAACCGGCGGGCCGCCCCGGCGCGGCTGCGCGGGGCCGAGCGCATCAGGGAGGACGTCGAGTGACGGGCGTGCGGCGGGCGGGCCGGGGCACCACACCCCGGTCCAACGGGTTCGTGACCGGCGACCCAGAGGAGGTCGAGTGAGCAGGAAACCCCGGCTGAAGGGGCGGGCCGCCCGGCTCGCGCGGCTCTTCCCTGCCCGGCCGCGACAGGCGGCCCGCACGCCGTTCGTCCTGCTCGTCGTGCTGCTCCTCGGCGGTGGCCTGATCGGCCTGCTGGTGCTGAACTCCGCGCTCAGCGAGGGCTCGTTCGAGATGGACGACCTCCAGAAGGACACCAAGAACCTCACCGACGAGGAGCAGGCGCTCCGGCGGGACATCGACTCCTACTCCGCCCCCGACGCCCTCCAGCGCCGCGCGCGGGAACTGGGCATGGTGCCCGGCGGCGACCCGGCCTTCCTCGACCCCGACGGCACCGTGAAGGGCGTCCCCTCGGCCGCCCCGCGTTCCCCGGCGGACACCCCGCTCGCGGCCCGGCCCCCCGAGGCCATCGCGACCCTGCCGGTCCTCCCGTCGGCCACCACCTCCACCACCACCACCACCTCCACCACCACCACCACCACCTCCACCGCCGCCCCCGGCGCCTCCCCGACCGCCGCGGCCGAACCCGGTCCGGCGGCGGCCGCCCCCGGCGTGTCCGCGACCGCAGCCACTCCCACGACTCCCGGCAGGTGACGGAAGTGTCCGACAGGGAACCGCCGCGCCGGCGCGTGCCCGGCCCCGCCCGCCCGGCCCGGCCCGCCCGGCCCGCCCGCCCCGCGCCGTCCCAGCGCCGGCCGGGGCCCGGAGCGCGCCCCGCCCGCCGCCCGGCCGTGCGGCCCGCGGCCCCCCGCGTCATCCGGCTCGGCAGCCCGCGCCCCCGGCTGCGCCTGGTCGGCCTCGCGCTGACCCTGGTGATGATCGCCTTCGTCGTCCGTCTGCTCCAGGTGCAGGCCGTCGACGCCGGCACCTACGCCGCCAAGGCCGAGCAGAACCGCTACGTCGGCCAGGTCCTGCCGGCCGAGCGCGGAGAGATCACCGACCGCTCCGGCGTGGCCCTCGCCGCCAGCGAGGACGCCTACGACATCACGGCCGACCCGACGATGTTCGCCCGCGGACAGCTGAAGATCGACGACGGGCCCGAGCAGGCGGCCGCCCTCCTCGCGCCGATCCTCGGCCAGGAGCAGTCCGCGCTCGTCAAGAAGCTGCGCCCCGGCAACGCGAACGTCCGCTACGCCAAGCTCGCCGGCCGGCAGACCCCGCAGGTCTGGAAGCAGATCAAGGACCTGAAGTCCGCGCTCGCCACCAAGGCGGAGTCGGACCCCGCCACGGTCAACGTCCTGGCCGGCGTCTTCTCCGTCCCCAGCAGCAAGCGCGTGTACCCCAACGGTGAACTGGCCGCCGGGATACTGGGCTGGGTCAACGCCGAGGGCACGGGCGGCGGCGGCGTCGAGCAGCAGCTGAACACCACCCTGGCCGGCAAGGACGGCAAGATCCGCTACGCCCAGTCCGGCGGCCGTCAGGTGCCCACCGCGGGCTCCACCGAGACGCCGGCCGTGCCCGGTTCCGACGTCGAGCTGACGATCGACCGGGACATCCAGTGGGCCGCGCAGAACGCCATCACCGAGCAGGTGAAGGCGTCCAAGGCGGACCGCGGCTACGTCATCGTCCAGGACACCCGCACCGGCGAGATCCTCGCCCTGGCCAACTCGCCCGGCTTCGACCCCAACGACCTGTCGGACGCGAGCCCCGAGGCCCTCGGCAACGCGGCCCTCCAGGACGCCTTCGAGCCCGGCTCCACCGCCAAGGTCATGTCGATGGCCGCCGTACTGGAGGAGAACGCCGCCACGCCGCTCACGCACGTCACCGTGCCCAACCGGCTGCACCGCGGCGACCGGCTCTTCCAGGACGACATTGACCACGCCACCTGGTACCTCACGCTCAACGGCGTGCTCGCCAAGTCCAGCAACATCGGCACGATCCTGGCGACCGGCCAGCTCGGCAAGACCCAGGCGCAGGCGAACCGGATCCTCTACTCCTACCTGCGCAAGTTCGGCATCGGCAGCTACACCGGGCTCGGCTTCCCCGGCGAGACCAAGGGCATCCTCGCGGCCCCCGGAGACTGGTCGACCTCCCAGCAGTACACGATTCCTTTCGGCCAGGGCGTCTCCATCAACGCGCTCCAGGCGGCCTCCGTGTACTCGACGATCGCCAACGGCGGCGTGCGCGTCGAACCGAGCCTGGTGCGCGGCACCAAGGGGCCCGACGGCCGCTTCGTCCCCGCCGAGGCCCCCCGCAAGACACGGGTGGTGAGCCAGAAGACGGCCAAGTCCCTCGCGCAGATGCTGGAGTCGGTGGTGGACGACGAGGAGGGAACCGGCACCAAGGCGCGCATTCCCGGGTACCGCGTCGCGGGCAAGACGGGTACCGCGAACCGCGTGGATCCGGCCACCGGCAAGTACCGCGGCTACACCTCCTCGTTCGCCGGATTCGCGCCCGCCGACAGCCCCCGGGTGACGGTCTACTGCGCGATCCAGAACGCCACCGAGGGCAGCTACTTCGGCGGCCAGATCTGCGGCCCGATCTTCAAGCAGGTCATGGAGTTCTCCCTGAAGACGCTCCAGATCCCGCCGACCGGGGGGAAGCCCGCGAACCTCCCGGTCTCCTTCGCCCCCTGACCCCGCCACTCCGCCCGCCAGTCCGTCAGCCGCAAGTGTTTCAGCGCCGAACCAGCCAGGGAACCAGCCCGTGACCATGATCACTCCCGACCCCGCGGACCAGGCACCACCCGCTGCCTCGCTTCGCTCCCGACCGGCCCCGCCCGGTACGCTCACCGCCGTGCCACACGCTGATCAGTCCCCAACCACCCAGAAGGGCGCTTCCGTGACGTATCCGGGGCCGCCGCGACCGGTTCACGTCGCCGCCACACCCCTGGCGGAGCTGGCCGGGCAGCTGGGTGCCGAACAGCCGGAGAACGCCGCGGAGGTCACGGGCATCACCCACGACTCACGCGCCGTCCGCCCCGGCGACCTGTACGCCGCCCTCCCGGGCGCCCGCCTGCACGGCGCCGACTTCGCCACCCAGGCCGCGGGCCTCGGCGCGGTCGCCGTGCTGACCGACCCGGCCGGCGCCGAGCGCGCCGCCGCCACCGGCCTGCCGGTCCTGGTCGTCGACGACCCGCGCGGACGGATGGGCGAACTGGCGGCCACCATCTACGGCCACCCCGGCCGCGAGCTGCTCCAGATCGGCATCACCGGCACCTCCGGCAAGACCACCACCGCCTACCTCGTCGAGGGCGGCCTGAAGAAGGCCGGGGCGACCGGCCTCATCGGCACGGTCGAGATGCGCATCGGCGACGAGCGCATCAAGTCCGAGCGGACCACCCCGGAGGCCACCGACCTGCAGGCCCTGTTCGCCGTCATGCGTGAACGCGGCGTCGAGGCGGTCGCGATGGAGGTCTCCAGCCACGCCCTGGTCCTCGGCCGGGTCGACGGCTGCGTCTTCGACATCGCCGTGTTCAACAACCTCAGCCCGGAACACATGGAGTTCCACTCCGACATGGAGGACTACTTCCGGGCCAAGGCGCAGCTGTTCACCCCGCTGCGCAGCAGGCTCGGAGTGGTCAACCTCGACGACGAGTACGGCCGCCGGCTGGCCGGCGAGGCCACCGTCCCCGTCGTCACGTTCTCCGCCGAGGGCCACCCCGACGCCGACTGGCGGGCCGTGGACGTCCAGGTCGGCCCGATGGACTCGACGTTCACCGTCCTCGGCCCGCAGGGCGAGCGGATCGCCGCCAGGTCGCCGATCGCCGGCCCCTTCAACGTGGCCAACAGCCTCGGCGCCGTCGTCGCCCTGGCCGCCGCCGGACTCGACCCGCAGACCGCCGCCGACGGCGTGGCCGCCGTACCGGGCGTGCCGGGCCGGCTGGAGCGGGTGGACGCCGGACAGGACTACCTCGCGGTCGTCGACTACGCGCACAAGACGGACGCCGTGGAGTCGGTGCTCAAGGCGCTGCGCAAGGTCACCAAGGGCCAACTGCACGTGGTGCTCGGCTGCGGCGGCGACCGCGACACCACCAAGCGGGCCCCGATGGGCGCCGCCGTGGCCCGGCTCGCCGACACCGCCGTACTGACCTCCGACAACCCCCGCTCCGAGGACCCCCTCGCGATCCTCGCGACGATGCTCCAGGGTGCCGCGTCCGTGCCGGCCCACGAGCGCGGCGAGGTGCAGCTGTTCGAGGACCGGGCCGCCGCGATCGCCGCCGCCGTCGGCCGGGCGCGGCCCGGGGACACCGTGCTGGTCGCGGGCAAGGGCCACGAGCAGGGCCAGGACATCGCCGGTGTGGTCCGTCCCTTCGACGACCGCCAGGTGCTTCGCGAAGCTATCCAGAAGACCCAGGGATGAACTTGTGATCGCCCTCTCCCTCGCCGAGATCGCAGCAGTCGTCGGCGGGCAGACGTACGACATACCGGATCCGTCCGCGCAGGTGACCGGACCCGTCGTCCGGGACTCCCGCGAGGTGGAGCCCGGCAGCCTCTTCGTCGCCTTCGTCGGCGAACGGGCCGACGGCCACGACTACGCGCGGGCGGTCGTCGAGGCGGGTGCGGCGGCCGTGCTGGCCTCGCGGCCCGTCGGCGTACCCGCGATCGTCGTGGACGACGTCCAGGCGGCGCTCGGCGCCCTCGCGCGGCACGTCGTGCGCAAGCTCGGCACGACCCTCGTCGCCCTCACCGGCTCGGCCGGCAAGACCAGTACCAAGGACCTCATCGCCCAGGTCCTGCGGCGCAAGGCGCCGACGGTGTTCACGCCCGGCTCGCTCAACAACGAGATCGGGCTCCCGCTGACCGCCCTGTCCGCCACCGAGGAGACCAGGTTCCTCGTCCTGGAGATGGGCGCCCGCGGCATCGGCCACATCCGCTACCTCACCGGTCTGACGCCGCCGAGGATCGGCCTCGTGCTCAACGTCGGCACCGCCCACATCGGTGAGTTCGGCGGCCGCGAGCAGATCGCCCAGGCGAAGGGCGAGCTCGTCGAGAGCCTCCCGCCCGCGAGCGGGGGCGGTGTGGCGGTCCTCAACGCCGACGACCCCCTGGTCCGTGCCATGGCCTCCCGTACGAAGGCGAAGGTGGTCCTTTTCGGAGAGTCCGACGAAGCGGACGTACGCGCCGAGAACGTGAGACTCACGGACACCGGACAGCCCGCCTTCAGGCTTCACACACCCTCCGGTGCATGCGATGTGACCATGCGCCTGTACGGTGAGCACCACGTGTCGAACGCGCTCGCCGCGGCCGCCGTCGCCCATGAGCTGGGTATGTCCGCGGAAGAGATCGCCACCGCGCTCTCCGAGGCGGACTCCCTCTCCCGCTGGCGGATGGAGGTCACCGAGCGCCCGGACGGCGTGACGATCGTCAACGACGCCTACAACGCGAACCCCGAGTCCATGCGAGCCGCCCTGCGCGCGCTCGCGGCCATGGGCAAAGCCTCACAGGCAGAGGGGGGCCGTACGTGGGCGGTGCTCGGCAAGATGGCCGAGCTGGGGGACGAGGCGCTCGCCGAGCACGACGCGGTCGGACGGCTCGCCGTCCGGCTCAATGTCGGCAAGCTCGTCGCGGTCGGGGGCAGGGAAGCCGCCTGGCTGCAACTGGGCGCATACAACGAGGGTTCGTGGGGTGAGGAGTCGGTGCACGTGTCCGACGCACAGGCGGCTGTCGACCTGTTGCGCAGCGAGTTGCGCCCGGGGGACGTGGTACTCGTGAAGGCGTCCCGTTCGGTCGGCCTGGAGAGCGTCGCGCAGGCGCTGCTCGAGACCGGTGCCGAGGGTGAGGTCGTCGCCCGATGATGAATCAGATCCTGTTCGCGGGCGTCATCGGCCTCTTCCTGACGCTGGTCGGCACCCCGCTGCTGATCAAGCTGCTCGCACGCAAGGGGTACGGCCAGTACATCCGTGACGACGGCCCGCGCGAGCACGCCAGCAAGCGCGGTACGCCGACCATGGGCGGTATCGCCTTCATCCTGGCGACGGTCGCGGCGTACTTCCTGTCCAAGGTCATCACGGGCAAGCCGCCGACCTACTCCGGTCTGCTGGTGCTCGGCCTGATGTGCGGCATGGGTCTGGTCGGCTTCCTCGACGACTACATCAAGATCGTCAAGCGGCGTTCGCTGGGTCTGCGGGCCAAGGCGAAGATGGCCGGCCAGCTGATCGTCGGCATCGCCTTCGCGGTGCTCTCGCTCCAGTTCTCCGATCAGCGCGGCAACACCCCGGCCTCCACGAAGCTGTCGTTCATCACGGACTTCGGCTGGACGATCGGCCCGGTGCTGTTCGTCGTCTGGGCGCTGTTCATGATCCTCGCGATGTCCAACGGCGTGAACCTGACGGACGGTCTGGACGGCCTCGCCACCGGTGCCTCCGTCCTCGTCTTCGGCGCCTACACCTTCATCGGTGTCTGGCAGTTCCAGGAGTCCTGCGCCAACGGCGAGACCCTGACCAACCCCAGCGCCTGCTACGAGGTGCGCGATCCGCTGGACCTCGCGGTCATCGCCTCCGCGCTGATGGGCGCCTGCCTCGGCTTCCTGTGGTGGAACACCTCGCCGGCCAAGATCTTCATGGGCGACACCGGTTCGCTGGCGCTCGGCGGTGTGCTCGCCGGTCTCGCGATCTGCTCCCGCACCGAACTGCTGATGGCCATCCTGGGCGGGCTGTTCGTCCTCATCACCATGTCGGTGGTCATCCAGGTCGGCTCCTTCCGGATGACCGGCAAGCGCGTCTTCCGCATGGCGCCGCTCCAGCACCACTTCGAACTCAAGGGCTGGTCCGAGGTCCTCGTCGTGGTCCGCTTCTGGATCATCCAGGGCATCTGCGTGATCGTCGGACTGGGTCTCTTCTACGCGGGATGGGCAGCAGAAAAGTGACCGACTGGCAGGGGAAGAACGTCACCGTCGCCGGACTCGGCGTCTCCGGCATCCCGGCGGCCAGGGTGCTGCACGGCCTCGGCGCGAACGTCACCGTCGTCAACGACGGCGACGACGCACGCGCGCGTGAACAGGCCGCGGAGCTGCTGGAGCTGGGCGTCGCCGTACGCCTCGGCGACGGGGCGACCCTGCCCGAGAGCACCGAACTGATCGTCACCGCGCCCGGCTGGAAGCCGGACAAGCCGCTGTTCACGGCTGCTGCCGCGGCCGGTGTGCCGGTGTGGGGCGACGTCGAACTCGCCTGGCGGCTCAGGGGACCCGACGCGGCCCCCTGGCTCTGCGTCACCGGCACCAACGGCAAGACCACCACCACCCAGATGCTGGCGTCGATCCTGACGGCGGCCGGCCTGCGCACGGCGGCCGTCGGCAACATCGGCGTCTCGTTGCTGGACGCGGTCCTCGGCGAGGAGCGCCACGACGTCCTCGCCGTCGAACTCTCCAGCTACCAGCTGCACTGGGCGCCCTCCCTGCGCGCCCACTCGGCCACCGTGCTCAACCTGGCCCCGGACCACCTCGACTGGCACGGCTCCATGGAGGCGTACGCCAAGGACAAGGGCCGTGTGTACGAGGGCAATCGGGTCGCCTGCGTCTACAACGTGGCCGACAAGGCCACCGAGGACCTGGTGCGCGAGGCGGACGTCGAGGAGGGCTGCCGGGCCGTCGGCTTCACGCTGGGCACCCCCGGCCCGTCCCAACTCGGCGTCGTGGACGGCATCCTGGTCGACCGCGCCTTCGTCGAGAACCGGCAGAAGAACGCCCAGGAGCTGGCCGAGGTCTCCGACGTCGACCCTCCCGCGCCGCACAACATCGCCAACGCCCTCGCCGCGGCGGCCCTCGCGCGCGCCTTCGGGGTGCCCGCGAGGGCCGTACGGGACGGGCTGCGGGCCTTCACTCCCGACGCCCACCGGATCGCCCACGTGGCGGACCTGGACGGCGTCGCGTACGTCGACGACTCCAAGGCCACCAACACCCATGCCGCCGAGGCCTCGTTGGCGGCGTACGAGTCGATCGTGTGGATCGCGGGCGGCCTCGCCAAGGGGGCGACCTTCGACGAGCTGGTCGCGAAGTCGGCGAAGCGGCTGCGCGGGGTCGTGCTCATCGGCGCCGACCGCGCCCTGATCCGTGAAGCCCTCACGCGACACGCCCCGCAGGTACCGGTCGTCGAGCTCGACCGGACCGACACTGGGGCGATGCCCGCGGCTGTCCAGGAGGCCCGCGGACTCGCCGTCGAAGGCGACACGGTACTGCTCGCCCCGGCCTGCGCCTCCATGGACATGTTCGTCAACTACAACCAGCGCGGTGACGCGTTCGCGGAAGCCGTTCGCGAACTCGGCGCCTGACCCGGCCGCCTGCCGGGCGGACCTTGGGAGGGACGCGTGCGACCGTCGAGGCCGACGTTCACCGGAGGCTGCGGTGCCCGGTAGCCGTACCGGGCGGCCGCCCGTCCAGCGGGCCGTCCGCAGACCCGCCGCCAGGCCGCCGCGCGACAATCCGGCGCTGCGGCTCCACACGCGTGCCCGCAGGGCCTGGGACCGGCCGCTGACCGCCTACTACCTGATCCTCGGCGGCAGCCTGCTGATCACCGTGCTGGGCCTGGTGATGGTCTACTCGGCCTCGCAGATCACCGCGTTGCAGATGTCGTTGCCGGGCTCGTTCTTCTTCCGCAAACAGTTCCTCGCCGCCGCCATCGGCGGACTGCTGATGCTGGCCGCCTCCCGGATGCCGGTGAAACTGCACCGGGCACTGGCCTACCCGATCCTCGCGGGCGCCGTCTTCCTGATGGTCCTGGTGCAGGTGCCGGGGATAGGGATGGCGGTCAACGGCAACCAGAACTGGATCTCGCTCGGCGGCTCTTTCCAGATGCAGCCCAGCGAGTTCGGCAAGCTCGCGCTGGTGCTCTGGGGCGCCGACCTGCTGGCCCGCAAACAGGACAGGACGCTGCTGAGCCAGTGGAAGCACCTGCTGGTGCCGCTCGTGCCGGTCGCGTTCATGCTGCTCGGACTGATCATGCTCGGCGGCGACATGGGGACGGCGATCATCCTCACGGCCATCCTGTTCGGCCTGCTGTGGCTGGCGGGCGCGCCCACCCGTCTCTTCGCCGGCGTGCTCTCGATCGCCGCCCTGATCGGCGTGGTCCTCATCAAGACCAGCCCGAACCGCATGGCCCGGCTCGCCTGCATCGGCGCCACCGAACCGAAGTCCGGGGCGGCCGACTGCTGGCAGGCCGTGCACGGGATCTACGCCCTCGCCTCGGGCGGCATCTTCGGCTCCGGCCTCGGCGCGAGTGTGGAGAAATGGGGACAACTCCCCGAGGCGCACACCGACTTCATCTTCGCCGTCACCGGCGAGGAACTGGGTCTCGCGGGGACGCTGTCGGTGCTCGCCCTGTTCGCGGCTCTAGGCTATGCGGGTATCCGCGTGGCCGGACGCACGGAGGACCCCTTCGTCAGGTATGCCGCGGGAGGCGTGACCACCTGGATCACGGCCCAGGCCGTGATCAACATCGGTGCGGTGCTCGGCCTGCTGCCGATCGCCGGTGTCCCCCTCCCGCTGTTCTCCTACGGAGGATCCGCCCTGCTGCCGACCATGTTCGCCATCGGGCTGCTGATCGCCTTCGCACGCGACGAGCCCGCTGCGCGGGCGGCGCTTGCGATGCGGCCCCCCCGCTTTGGTAGAAAGCGGGGGGCCGGGGGTCTCACGGGGCCCCGGAGATGGAACACGATGCGACGGCGTGCCTCGGCGGCGCGTACGTCCGGAGAGCGGTGAATTTCGGTGCATGTCGTACTCGCTGGTGGGGGGACCGCCGGCCACATCGAGCCCGCGCTCGCCCTCGCGGACGCCCTGCGCAGGCAGGACCCCTCGGTGGGGATCACGGCCCTGGGCACGGAGCGCGGTCTGGAGACCACGCTCGTACCCCAGCGGGGTTACGAGCTGGCGCTGATCCCCGCGGTGCCGCTGCCGCGCAAGCCGACCCCCGAGCTGATCACCGTCCCCGGCCGGCTGCGCGGCACGATCAAGGCGACCGAGCAGATCCTGGAGCGCACCAAGGCCGACGTGGTCGTGGGCTTCGGCGGATACGTGGCGCTGCCCGCCTACCTCGCCGCCAAGCGCAGGGGCGTGCCGATCGTCATCCACGAGGCCAACGCCCGCCCGGGCCTGGCCAACAAGATCGGCTCGCGGTACGCCGCCCGCGTCGCCGTCTCCACGCCCGACAGCAAGCTCCGCGACGCCCGCTACATCGGCATCCCGCTGCGCCGTTCCATCGCCACGCTGGACCGGGCCGCCGTGCGCCCCGAGGCGCGGCACGCCTTCGGCCTCGACCCGAACCTGCCGACGCTGCTCGTCTCCGGCGGTTCGCAGGGCGCCCGCCGCCTCAACGAGGTGATCCAGCAGGTCGCCCCGTGGCTCCAGCAGGCCGGCATCCAGATCCTGCACGCGGTCGGCCCGAAGAACGAACTGCCACAGGTCCAGCAGATGCCGGGAATGCCACCGTACATCCCGGTACCGTACGTGGACCGGATGGATCTCGCGTACGCCGCGGCCGACATGATGCTCTGCCGCGCGGGCGCCATGACCGTCGCCGAACTCTCCGCCGTCGGGCTCCCCGCCGCCTACGTCCCGCTGCCCATCGGCAACGGCGAACAGCGGCTGAACGCCCAGCCGGTGGTCAAGGCCGGCGGCGGCCTCCTGGTCGACGACGCGGAACTGACCCCGGAGTGGATCCGGGAGAACGTCCTGCCGGTGCTGGCCGACCCGCACCGGCTGTACGAGATGTCCCGCGCCGCCGGTGAGTTCGGCCGCCGGGACGCCGACGACCTGCTCGTCGGCATGGTGTACGAGGCGATCGCCGCCGGCCGTGCACACCACTAGGAAACGCATCGGCGAGTGAGCCGAAGGGGCGCGTCGGCGTCGAGCGGTCGGGAACTCCCTGCCGTTCGGCGCCGACCGCGGTGCCCCGGAGGCGAACCGGGCCAGGAAAGGGAGTGCGCGTGGCCGGATCCGCCACCGCCGAGCGCGGTGCACGCCAGCAGGAGTCGTCCGGCCCGCCCCTCGTCCGGCGGCTCGGCCCGCGCCGACTTCGTACGATCATCATCATCGCGCTCGTGGTCGTCCTCCTCGGCGTCGGCGTCGGCTGGCTGCTGTACGGCTCACAGTGGCTGCGCGTGGAGCGGGTCTCCGTCTCCGGCACGGCGGTTCTGACGCCGGCCCAGGTCCGTGAGGCCGCCGCCGTCCCCGTCGGGTCACCGCTCGTCTCCGTCGACACCGGTGCGATCGAGGAGAGGTTGAGGGAGAAACTGCGCCGAATCGACTCGGTTGCCGTGAATCGTTCCTGGCCCGACGGAATCGTTCTGAAAGTGACCGAGCGCACGCCTGTCCTGCTTGTCCACGAGGGGCGGAAATTCGTCGAAGTGGACGACGAGGGTGTCCGTTTCGCCACCGTTTCCCGAGCGCCGAAGGGCGTTCCGCTGCTGGAAGCGGAACTCTCCCCGTCGAGTTCGGCCGCCGCGAGTCTGCGCCGCTTCGGCGAGGACCGCCTCGTCCGCGAGGCGGTGCGGGCCGCCGGTGCCCTGCCGGCCGCGGTCGCCCGGGCCACCCGCGTCGTCAAGGTCCGTTCCTACGACGACATCTCGCTGGAGCTGAGCGGTGGCCGGACCGTCGCGTGGGGCAGCGCCGAGAACGGTGCGGCGAAGGGCCGTACCATCCTCGCTCTGATGAAAGCCTCTCCGGACGCACGGCACTTCGATGTGAGTGTCCCCACGGCCCCTGCGTCAGCGGCGAGTTGACGCACATCGGCGCAGGCCAGCACCCTGGTTGGGCAGCGACATGGCTGATCACATAGGGTGAAAAGAAAAACGGGAGGTTCGGCGTGTTCGTTGAACGGGCGCCGCTTGTCGACTTAGTGTCCTGTTCAGAAGACTTCAAGGAACAGGCACACTGGTAACCCTAAACTTCAGCGTTAGGGTTCGGGTCGGCGAAACGGACCGTCCCATTCGGCATCAGTCGCCGGATCGCGGAGCGCAGAGCGTCTCGCGAACCAGCGACACGTAACTCGAGGCGAGAGGCCTTCGACGTGGCAGCACCGCAGAACTACCTCGCAGTCATCAAAGTCATCGGTGTCGGCGGCGGTGGTGTCAATGCCATCAACCGGATGATCGAGGTCGGTCTCAAGGGTGTCGAGTTCATCGCCATCAACACGGACGCCCAGGCGCTGTTGATGAGCGACGCCGACGTCAAACTCGACGTCGGCCGCGAACTCACCCGCGGACTCGGCGCCGGAGCCAACCCGGCCGTCGGCCGCAAGGCCGCCGAGGACCACCGCGAGGAGATCGAGGAGGTCCTCAAGGGGGCCGACATGGTCTTCGTGACGGCCGGTGAGGGCGGTGGCACCGGCACCGGCGGCGCACCCGTCGTGGCCAACATCGCGCGCTCCCTCGGCGCCCTGACCATCGGCGTGGTCACACGCCCGTTCACCTTCGAGGGACGGCGCCGTGCGAACCAGGCGGAGGACGGCATCGCCGAACTCCGCGAAGAGGTCGACACCCTCATCGTCATCCCCAACGACCGGCTGCTGTCCATCTCGGACCGCCAGGTCTCCGTCCTCGACGCGTTCAAGTCGGCGGACCAGGTCCTGCTCTCCGGTGTCCAGGGCATCACCGACCTCATCACCACGCCGGGTCTGATCAACCTCGACTTCGCCGACGTCAAGTCGGTCATGTCCGAGGCGGGTTCGGCCCTCATGGGCATCGGCTCGGCCCGCGGCGACGACCGCGCGGTGGCCGCCGCCGAGATGGCGATCTCCTCGCCGCTGCTCGAGGCGTCCATCGACGGCGCCCGGGGTGTGCTCCTGTCCATCTCCGGTGGCTCCGACCTCGGCCTGTTCGAGATCAACGAGGCCGCCCAGCTGGTCAGCGAGGCCGCCCACCCCGAGGCCAACATCATCTTCGGCGCCGTCATCGACGACGCGCTCGGCGACGAGGTCCGGGTCACCGTGATCGCGGCAGGTTTCGACGGGGGCCAGCCCCCGGCCCGCCGGGACAACGTCCTCGGCTCGGCCTCCGGCTCTTCGTCGTCCTCGGCCTCGTCCTCGTCCTTGCCCCGCCGCGAGGAGCCCGCTCCGGTACGGCAGCCGGAGAGCCGGCCGACCTTCGGCTCGCTCGGCAGCGTGACCCCGAAGGAGGAGCCGGAGCCGGCGCCCGAGCCGGTGGCCGACATCCCCCTCGCCCCGCCTGTGCCGCCGTCGCGCAGCTACTCGGACAGCGCGGCCGAGGAACTGGACGTGCCGGACTTCCTGAAGTGATAGGACAGCGCGGACACGCGAGCGGCGCGCACTTCGCCTTCACCGACCGGTGGGGCGGGGTGAGCGCCGCTCCGTATGAGGAGCTCAACCTCGGCGGCGCGGTCGGCGACGACCCCGAGGCCGTACGGACCAACCGGGAGTCGGCGGCCAAGTCGCTGGGTCTCGAGGCGGACCGGGTCGTCTGGATGAACCAGGTGCACGGCGCGGACGTCGCCGTCGTCGACGGTCCCTGGGGCACGGGAAGCCCGGTGCCCGAGGTCGACGCGATCGTCACCCGGGAGCGGGGGCTCGCGCTCGCCGTCCTCACCGCCGACTGCACGCCCGTCCTGCTCGCCGACCCGGTCGCCGGTGTCGTGGCCGCGGCCCACGCCGGCCGGCCCGGGATGGTCGCGGGGATCGTCCCCGCCGCCGTACGGGCCATGGCCGCACTCGGTGCCGAGCCGTCCCGGATCGTCGCCCGCACCGGGCCCGCCGTCTGCGGCCGGTGCTACGAGGTGCCCGAGACGATGCGGGCCGAGGTGGCCGCCGTCGAGCCGGCCGCGCACGCCGAGACCGGCTGGGGCACCCCCGCGGTCGACGTGACCGCCGGGGTGCACGCGCAGCTCGACCGGCTCGGGGTGCACGACCGGGAGCGGTCGCCGGTGTGCACGCGCGAGTCGCGGGACCACTTCTCGTACCGTCGCGATCGCACCACGGGGCGACTCGCGGGATATGTCTGGCTGGGCTGATGGGCATGACGGACCGCAAGGAAGAACTCGCCGGAAACCTGGCGAAGGTGGAACAGCGCATCGCGGCCGCGTGCGCGGCGGCCGGGCGCGCGCGGGAGGAGGTGACCCTGATCGTGGTCACCAAGACCTACCCGGCGAGCGATGTGCGGGCACTGTCGGAACTGGGCGTGCGGCACGTCGCCGAGAACCGTGACCAGGACGCGGCGCCCAAGGCCGCGGCCTGCTCGGATCTGCCCCTTTCCTGGCACTTCGTGGGTCAACTGCAGACCAACAAGGTGCGTTCCGTGGTCGGTTACGCGGACGTCGTGCAGTCCGTGGACCGGTCCCGCCTGGTCACGGCCCTGTCGAAGGAGGCCGAGCGTGTCGGGCGCGAGGTCGGCTGCCTCATCCAGGTCGCGCTCGACGCGGGCGAAAGCGCGCGGGGGGAGCGGGGCGGTGTCGCCCCCGGAGGGGTCGCGGAGTTGGCCGACCTCGTGGCGGCCGCTCCGGGGCTCCGGCTCGGCGGGCTGATGACAGTCGCACCTCTGACCGGGGAGTACGCCGGACGTCAACGGGCGGCGTTCGACCGGTTGATGGATTTGTCGACTGACCTGCGCCGAGCTCATCCTGCTGCGAACATGGTCTCGGCAGGGATGAGTGCGGACCTCGAACAGGCCGTGGCGGCCGGAGCGACACATGTACGCGTCGGCACCGCGGTACTCGGAGTCCGTCCCGGGCTCGGGTAACGTCGCCAGGAAGTCGGACCACAGCAGAAAATATGGTCATTACCGCCGAAAGGCGGCACAAGGGCCACGTGGATCGCGGGACTTGGCAGTCGTCAGCGGATCCACCACAGAGCGGAGGACTCAGAGCATGGCCGGCGCGATGCGCAAGATGGCGGTCTACCTCGGCCTCGTGGAGGACGATGGGTACGACGGCCGGGGTTTCGACCCCGACGACGACTTCGAACCCGAGCTCGACCCTGAGCCCGAGCGTGATCACCGACGGCACGAGCCGTCACACCAGTCGCATGGAGCACATCAGTCCCAAAGGGACGAAGAGGTGCGAATCACCCAACCGCCCGTGCCGCGCGAGCCGGTGGCCAGATCCGCTTCGCCAGGCGCGGAATCCGGGCGTCCGGCGCGGATCGCGCCCGTGGCATCCATCACACAAGAACGTCAGTCCCTGGAGAAGAACGCACCGGTGATCATGCCCAAGGTCGTGTCCGAGCGAGAGCCCTACCGGATCACCACGCTCCACCCCCGGACCTACAACGAGGCCCGTACCATCGGGGAACACTTCCGTGAGGGCACCCCGGTGATCATGAATCTGACCGAGATGGACGACACGGACGCGAAGCGACTTGTCGACTTTGCGGCCGGTCTGGTGTTTGGTCTTCACGGCAGTATCGAGCGGGTGACGCAGAAGGTGTTCCTGTTGTCGCCTGCTAACGTCGATGTCACGGCGGAGGACAAGGCCCGCATCGCAGAGGGCGGGTTCTTCAACCAGAGCTGAGACGCACGACCGGAACAGCAGTGACGAGAGCACGTAAGCAGGGGAGAGGGAAGCACCGAACATGAGCGTGGTCCTGGATGTCGTCTACATCGCGCTGATGGTCTTCCTCATCGTGCTCATCTTCCGGTTGGTCATGGACTACGTCTTCCAGTTCGCCCGCTCATGGCAGCCCGGCAAGGCGATGGTGGTCGTTCTGGAGGCCACCTACACTGTCACCGATCCACCGCTCAAGCTTCTGCGGCGGGTTATCCCGCCGCTGCGTCTCGGGGGCGTGGCGCTCGACCTGTCCTTCTTCGTGCTGATGATCATCGTCTACATCCTGATCTCGATCGTGAGCGGGCTGTGAGCGATGTGAACTACCGTCTTGCCGAATGCCGACGACTACGTTGAGGTGAAGAGATGCCGTTGACCCCCGAGGACGTGCGGAACAAGCAGTTCACGACCGTCCGCCTCCGAGAAGGCTATGACGAGGACGAGGTCGATGCCTTCCTCGACGAGGTCGAAGCCGAACTGACCCGCCTGCTGCGGGAGAACGAGGACCTGCGCGCCAAGCTGGCCGCCGCCACGCGTGCTGCTGCCCAGAACCAGCAGAACATGCGCAAGCCTCCGGAGCCGCAGGACCAGCAGCAGGGGATGCCCCCGCAGCAGCAGGGTATGCAGCAGCAGGGTATGCCCCAGCAGGGGATGCCGCAGCAGGGGATGCCGCAGGGTATGCGCGGCGGCCCGGTGCCCGCCGGCATATCGGGCCCGCCGCAGCAGCAGATGGGTGGCCCCATGGGTGGCCCGCCCCAGCTGCCGAGCGGTGCCCCGCAGCTGCCCGCCGGCCCCGGCGGTGGTCAGGGTGGTCCGCAGGGTCCCGGCCAGATGGGCCAGGGTCCGATGGGCCAGGGCCCCATGGGTCAGGGGCAGATGGGCCAGGGGCAGATGGGTCCCGGTCCGATGGGTCAGGGCCCCATGGGTCAGGGGCAGATGGGTCAGGGCCCCATGGGCGGCCACCCCATGCAGCAGCAGATGGGCGGCCCCATGGGCGGCCCCGGCCAGGGTCCCGGTGGCGACAGCGCCGCCCGTGTCCTCTCGCTGGCCCAGCAGACCGCCGACCAGGCGATCGCCGAGGCCCGTTCCGAAGCCAACAAGATCGTCGGTGAGGCGCGTTCGCGTGCCGAGGGTCTCGAGCGCGACGCCCGTGCCAAGGCCGACGCCCTGGAGCGGGACGCGCAGGAGAAGCACCGCGTCGCGATGGGCTCCCTGGAGTCCGCCCGCGCCACGCTGGAGCGCAAGGTCGAGGACCTGCGCGGCTTCGAGCGCGAGTACCGCACGCGCCTGAAGTCGTACCTCGAGTCCCAGCTGCGTCAGCTGGAGACCCAGGCCGACGACTCCCTCGCCCCGCCGCGTACCCCGGCCACGGCCTCTCTGCCGCCGTCCCCGTCGCCTTCGATGGCTCCGGCCGGCGCGAGCGCCCCGTCCTACGGCGGCGGCACCCCGGGCATGGGCGGACCGAGCCAGGCCGGCCCGTCCTACGGCGGTCAGCAGCAGATGTCCCCGGCGATGACCCAGCCGATGGCGCCGGTGCGTCCGCAGGGCCCTTCCCCGATGGGGCAGGCTCCCTCGCCGATGCGCGGCTTCCTCATCGACGAGGACGACAACTGACGGCCGGTAACCACGCCTCAGGCGTCGGCGGCGTTCACAGGGCGGGGCCCCGGATTCCTTCCGGGGCCCCGCCCTTTTTACGCGTGTTGCGGGGTGGATCCACGGGTGTCGAGGGGGCGGGCGGCAGCCTCCGGCGACGCCGGGCATGCGGAAGGGCCCGGTCTCCCCTGGGGGAGACCGGGCCCTTGCCGGCGCCGGAGGGGTTACGCCTTGCGCAGGCGGAACGTCAGGGTCAGGCCCTCGTCCGCGAACGGGGTCCCGTAGGTGTCGTCCGCCCCGCCCCGGGCGAAGTCGGTGGCGAGGACCTCGTCGGCGATCAGGGCCGAGTGGCCGGTCAGCGCGTCGACGGTCGCCGGGTCGGTCGCGGTCCAGCGGAGCGCGATGCGGTCGGCGACGTCGAGGCCGCTGTTCTTGCGGGCCTCCTGGATCAGGCGGATCGCGTCCCGGGCCAGGCCGGCGCGGCGCAGCTCCTCGGTGATCTCCAGGTCGAGGGCGACCGTCGCGCCCGAGTCGGACGCCACCGACCACCCCTCACGCGGGGTCTCGGTGATGATCACCTCGTCCGGGGCGAGGGTGACCGTCTCGCCGTCGACCTCCACCGAGGCCGTGCCCTCGCGCAGGGCGAGGGAGAGCGCGGCCGCGTCGGCGTTCGCCACGGCCTTGGCCACGTCCTGGACACGCTTGCCGAACCGCTTGCCCAGGGCGCGGAAGTTGGCCTTGGCGGTCGTGTCGACGAGGCTGCCGCCGACCTCGGCGAGCGATGCCAGTGACTCGACGTTCAGCTCCTCCGTGATCTGCGCGTGCAGTTCGGGGGAGAGCGCGTCGAAGCCCGTGGCCGCGATGAGTGCCCGGCGCAGCGGCTGGCGCGTCTTCACGCCCGACTCGGCGCGCGTGGCACGGCCCAGCTCGACCAGGCGGCGCACCAGGGCCATCTGCCGCGACAGCTCCGGGTCGACGGCGGAGAGGTCCGCCTCCGGCCAGGACGCCAGATGCACCGACTCGGGGGCGTCCGGGGAGACCGGCACGACCAGGTCCTGCCAGACCCGCTCGGTGATGAACGGGGTCAGCGGGGCCATCAGCTTCGTGACCGTCTCGACGACCTCGTGCAGGGTGCGCAGCGCGGCCTTGTCGCCCTGCCAGAAGCGGCGGCGGGAGCGGCGTACGTACCAGTTGGACAGGTCGTCGACGAACGCCGAGAGGAGCTTGCCGGCGCGCTGGGTGTCGTAGGCCTCCAGGGACTGGGTCACCTGGTCGGTGAGCGCGTGGAGTTCGGACAGCAGCCAGCGGTCGAGGACGGTGCGGTCGGCGGGGGCCGGGTCGGCCGCGGACGGGGCCCAGCCGGACGTGCGGGCGTACAGGGCCTGGAAGGCGACCGTGTTCCAGTAGGTGAGGAGGGTCTTGCGCACCACCTCCTGGATGGTGCCGTGGCCGACGCGGCGGGCCGCCCAGGGGGATCCGCCGGCCGCCATGAACCAGCGCACCGCGTCGGCGCCGTGCTGGTCCATCAGCGGGATCGGCTGGAGGATGTTGCCCAGGTGCTTGGACATCTTGCGGCCGTCCTCGGCGAGGATGTGGCCGAGGCAGACGACGTTCTCGTAGCTGGACCTGTCGAAGACCAGGGTGCCGACCGCCATCAGCGTGTAGAACCAGCCGCGGGTCTGGTCGATGGCCTCGCTGATGAACTGCGCGGGGTAGCGGGACTCGAAGAGTTCCTTGTTCTTGTAGGGGTAGCCCCACTGCGCGAACGGCATCGACCCCGAGTCGTACCAGGCGTCGATGACCTCGGGCACGCGTGTGGCGGTCTGTCCGCAGTTCTCGTGCGGGCAGTCGAAGGTGACCGCGTCGATGTAGGGGCGGTGCGGGTCCAGTTCGGACTGGTCGGTGCCGGTCAGTTCGGTCAGCTCCGCGCGCGAGCCGACGACGGTGAGGTGGTCGTCCGCGCAGCGCCAGATCGGCAGCGGGGTGCCCCAGTAGCGGCTGCGGGAGAGCGCCCAGTCGATGTTGTTGTTCAGCCAGTCGCCGAAGCGGCCGTGCTTGACGGTGTCCGGGAACCAGTTGGTCTTCTCGTTCTCCGCCAGGAGGCGGTCCTTGACGGCCGTGGTGCGGATGTACCAGGACGGCTGCGCGTAGTAGAGCAGCGCGGTGTGGCAGCGCCAGCAGTGCGGGTAGCTGTGCTCGTACGGCAGGTGCTTGAAGAGGAGGCCGCGCTGCTGGAGGTCCTCGGTGAGCTTCTCGTCCGCCTTCTTGAAGAAGACGCCGCCGACCAGCGGGACGTTCTCCTCGAAGGTGCCGTCCGGGCGGACGGGGTTGACGACCGGCAGCCCGTAGGAGCGGCAGACCTTGAGGTCGTCCTCGCCGAAGGCGGGGGACTGGTGGACCAGACCCGTGCCGTCCTCGGTCGTGACGTACTCGGCGTTGACCACGTACTGCGCGGGCTCGGGGAACTCCACGAGCTCGAACGGACGCCGGTAGGTCCAGCGCTCCATCTCGGCGCCGGTGAAGGTCCGGCCGGTGCTCTCCCAGCCCTCGCCGAGGGCCTTGGCGAGCAGCGGCTCGGCGACGACGAGCTTCTCCCGGCCGTCGGTGGCGACGACGTAGGTGACCTCGGGGTGCGCGGCGACCGCGGTGTTGGAGACCAGCGTCCAGGGCGTGGTCGTCCAGATCAGCAGCGCGGCCTCGCCGGCGAGCGGACCGGAGGTGAGCGGGAAGCGGACGTAGACGGACGGGTCGACGATCGTCTCGTAGCCCTGCGCCAGCTCGTGGTCCGACAGGCCCGTCTCGTCGCGCGGGCACCAGGGGGCCACGCGGTAGTCCTGCACCAGCAGGCCCTTGTCGAAGATCTCCTTGAGCGACCACCACACGGACTCGATGTACTCGGGGTCCATGGTCCGGTAGGCGTCGTCCAGGTCGACCCAGTAGCCCATGCGGTGGGTCAGCTCGGTGAACGCGTCGGTGTGCCGGGTCACGGACGCGCGGCACTTGTCGTTGAACTCCGCGATGCCGTACGCCTCGATGTCCTGCTTGCCGGTGAAGCCGAGCTCCTTCTCGACCGCCAGCTCCACCGGGAGGCCGTGGCAGTCCCAGCCGGCCTTGCGGCCCACGTGGTAGCCGCGCATGGTGCGGAAGCGGGGGAAGACGTCCTTGAAGACGCGCGCCTCGATGTGGTGGGCCCCCGGCATGCCGTTGGCGGTGGGCGGGCCCTCGTAGAACACCCATTCGGGGCGGCCCTCGGACTGCTCCAGGGTCTTGGCGAAGATCTTCTGCTCGCGCCAGAACTCGAGCACGGCGTGCTCGAGGGCGGGCAGGTCGACCTGGGCGGGTACCTGGCGGTACTGCGGCTGCGTGTTCAACGAGCTTCCTCCGGCGGATGTGCTGCCTTCCGTCGGAGGGACGAGAGCCTTGTCCACGCCGTGTGCGGCGCGCTCCCGCGGTACCACCCTCCTTGGCCCTCCGGTGCGCCGTACGCTCCGGGGAGCCCCCTCATTGGGGTCGCGATGCCGGGTCTACTCGCCGCCGCCGTCGGGCTGCGGCTTTCTTCCGGCGGCTCCGGGGTGATCTTCACGTCGCGCTCGCCCCCGGGCTTCCACCGTCCCCGGGTCGCTCTGGGCTGCGTACGCCGCTACTCGTCCCCATCCACGCTTCTCGCTCCGCCCAGTGTACGGCGCCGCACGGACGGCGGCCGACCGGTTTTCCGGCTTCGCGGGCGGCGGGCCGGGGGCGGTCCGCGGTGACCCGAACGGCGAGGTGCGCGGGTTCCGGCTCCCGGACCGCCGACTGGTCGGATTACCCGGCGGGGAGCTGGGCACAACGGATGCATGCTTGCCGTGTGACGTGCGCGAGGCGGGCGAACCGGGCGGTGCGCCCCGTTGCCGCGGGACTCAAGTCGATTTATCGTCCCAGCACGATTCGCGTGCAAGATCACAATATGTGAAGGGGCCGCGGCCATGGTGGCGAAGAAGACCGCCGTACAGCAGTCGGCGTCCGGCAGCTCCACCGGCGCCTCCGGCGGTGCGGCCAAGGACGTCGGCGCGAAGAAGAGCGCGCGGGGCGGTGGCCCGGCGGGGGCCGCGAAACCGGCGAGGCGGGCCGCGAAGGCGGCATCCGAGAAGGCGGTGCCGAAGGAGGCGGTGCCCAAGGAGGCGGTGCCCAAGGAGGCGGCGGTCGAGAAGAAGGCCGCGGCCCCGGAGACGGCGGCCGCGGGGAGGACGGCCGCGGGGGAGACGGCCGCGGGGAGGACGGCCGCGGGGGAGACGGCCGCGGGGGAGACGGCCGTCAAGAAGACGCCCGGCGAGAAGGAGCCTGCCGGGAAGAAGGCCGCTTCGAAGAGGGCGGCCGCGGGCAGGAAGACGGCCGGGGCCCGGCAGGGCGCGGTCCGAGAGTCGGGAGCCGGTCCGCAGGGCGCGGTCGGTGAGGTGGACGCCGGTACGGAGGAGGCCGGCGGCGGGGGCGGTGCGGCCGGGAAGGGGACCGCCCGCAGGAGTGCCCCCAGGAAGAGCACGGCCAAGAAGGTGGGCGCGGCCTCGGCCGCGGAACAGACGGGAGCCACGACGGTGGTTGCGAAGAAGACTGGCACGGCCCCGGCGGCGCAGACCGCTGTTCCGAAGGCGCGGTTCGCCGCGGCGGAGCCCGGCGAACTGGCGGTACGCCCCGGCGAGGACCCCTGGACCCCCGAGGAGGTCGAGGAGGCCCGCGCCGAGCTGGACTCCGAGAAGGACCGGCTGCGTGCCGAGCTGGCCTCGTCCGAGGCGGCCCTGGTCGGGCTGATGCGGGACTCGGGAGACGGCGCGGGCGACGACCAGGCGGACACCGGGACGAAGAACATCACGCGCGAGAACGAGCTGACACTTGCCGCCAACGCGCGCGAGATGCTGATCCAGACCGAG
Source organism: Streptomyces sp. NPDC088766 (assembly GCF_044750845.1). Lineage (NCBI taxonomy): Bacteria > Bacillati > Actinomycetota > Actinomycetes > Kitasatosporales > Streptomycetaceae > Streptomyces > Streptomyces sp. NPDC088766. The sequence continues at coordinate 154,867 of NZ_JBIVKQ010000013.1, forward strand.
CACGCCCTGGAGCGGCTGGACGCGGGCACCTACGGGCTGTGCGAGAACTGCGGCAATCCCATCGGCAAGGCCCGCATGCAGGCCTTCCCGCGGGCCACGCTGTGCGTCGAGTGCAAGCAGAAGCAGGAGCGGCGGTACTGATCACCCGGCCGTCGACAGGCGTGCCGTACCCTCGTCCTCAGTCAGGTACCTAGGTCGAGGGACTCACGTGGCAGAGGCGGAGCGCATCATCGGTACGCCGGACACTCCAGAGGCGGCGGGAGCCGAGCCGGAGCCGTCCGGCGCAAACGCCGGGCAGCCGACGTCGGGCGGGTCGCCCGGTGCGGACGGGACCGCGGCGCAGACCGCCGGGGAGCGGCCCCGCGGCAGGCGCCGCATCGCCGTGCTGTTCACGGTCGCCGCGTTCGCGTACGCCGTCGACCTGATCAGCAAGATGATCGTGGTCGCGAAGCTGGAGCACCACCAGCCGATCGAGATCGTCGGGGACTGGCTGCGGTTCGAGGCGATCCGCAACGCGGGCGCCGCCTTCGGCCTCGGCGAGGCCTTCACCGTGATCTTCACGGTGATCGCGGCGTCGGTGATCGTGGTCATCGCCCGGCTCGCCCGCAAGCTCTACAGCCTGCCCTGGGCGATCGCGCTCGGCCTGCTGCTCGGCGGTGCGCTCGGCAACCTCACCGACCGGATCTTCCGGGCGCCGGGCGTCTTCGAGGGCGCGGTGGTGGACTTCATCGCGCCGAAGCACTTCGCCGTCTTCAACCTGGCCGACTCGGCGATCGTGTGCGGCGGCGTCCTGATCGTCCTGCTGTCCTTCAAGGGCCTCGACCCGGACGGCACCGTCCACAAGGACTGAGCGTGTGTTCGGGGGTGCCGGGCCCGTCCGGCATACTCGACGGGTGAGCACGATTCCCGAGATCCGCACCCTGCCCGTGCCCGACGGCCTGGAGGGCGAGCGCGTCGACGCCGCCATCTCCCGCATGTTCGGCTTCTCCCGTACCAAGGCCGCCGAACTCGCGGCCGCGGGGAAGGTCACGGTCGACGGGTCGGTGGTCGGGAAGTCCGAGCGGGTGCACGGCGGGGCCTGGCTCGAGGTCGAGATGCCGCAGGCGCCCGCGCCGGTGCAGGTGGTCGCCGAGCCCGTCGAGGGCATGGAGATCGTGCACGACGACGAGGACGTGGTCGTGATCGTCAAGCCGGTCGGGGTGGCCGCGCACCCGTCGCCCGGCTGGAGCGGCCCCACCGTCATCGGCGGACTCGCCGCCGCCGGATACCGCGTCTCCACCTCCGGCGCCGCCGAGCGCCAGGGCATCGTGCACCGCCTCGACGTGGGCACCTCCGGCCTGATGGTGGTCGCCAAGTCGGAGCGCGCGTACACCTCGCTGAAGCGCCAGTTCAAGGAGCGCACCGTCGACAAGCGCTACCACACGCTCGTCCAGGGCCACCCGGACCCCACCAGCGGCACCATCGACGCGCCCATCGGCAGGCATCCCCAGCACGACTACAAGTGGGCGGTCACCGCCGAGGGCAAGCCCTCCGTCACGCACTACGACCTGATCGAGGCCTTCCGCGCCGCCTCCCTGCTGGACGTCAAGCTGGAGACCGGCCGCACGCACCAGATCCGCGTCCACATGGCCGCCCACCGCCATCCGTGCGTCGGTGACCTGACCTACGGCGCCGACCCGACGCTCGCCAAGCGGCTGAAACTGACCCGGCAGTGGCTGCACGCGGTCCGGCTGGGCTTCGAGCACCCCGGGGACGGCCGGTGGGCCGAGTTCGCCTGCGAGTACCCGGACGACCTCCAGCAGGCCCTCGACCAGGTCCGCGAGGAGACCTACGGATGAGCGGCACGCGCGCGTACGTGATCCGCGTCGCCGAGGACCCCGCCGACCGTGATGCCTGCTTCGCGGTCCGCAAGGAGGTCTTCGTCGGCGAGCAGGGCGTTCCCGAGGACGTCGAGTACGACGCCCACGACGCCGGCGCGGTGCATGTGCTGGCGGTCCGGGAGGACGGCGTACCGCTCGGGACCGGGCGGCTGCTGTACGGCGCGCAGGCCGCGGCGAAGACCGGCGGGGACCCGTCGGTCGGGTCGCTGGGTCGGCTCGCCGTCGCCCGGCGGGCGCGCGGGCTCGGGGTGGGGGCCGCGCTGGTGCGGGCCATCGAGGACGCGGCACACGCGCGTGGACTCACGGCCGTGGACCTGCACGCGCAGACCCACGCACTCGGGTTCTACGAACGGCTGGGGTACCGGGCGTACGGCCCCGAGTTCCCGGACGCGGGGATCCCGCACCGGGCGATGCGGCGGGCGCTCCAGCGGTAGCCGGGGCGGTGAGGGCGCCGAAAGGGCTGGTGACGGGGGTGACGTGGCAGGCTTGAGGTCTGCCGTGTGACGTCTCAGCCCCCCGGAGCACCGACCGTGGACCAGTTGGCCCTGTTGTTCGTCCTGTTGCTCGGGGCCGTGGTGAGTGTCCCGCTGGGAGACCGGTGGAACCTGCCGGCGCCGGTCCTGATGACCCTGCTCGGGATCGTGCTCGCGGTCGCCGACTTCGTCCCCGACGTGAACGTCCCGCCGGACCTGATCCTCCCGCTGCTGCTGCCGCCCCTGCTCTACGCGGCCGTACGGCGCACCTCCTGGCGGCAGTTCACCGCCAACAAGCGGCCGATCTTCCTGCTCGCCGTGGCGCTGGTGTTCGTCACGATGCTGTGCGTGGCCGCCGTCGCCCACGCGATCGTCCCCGGACTGCCGATCGCCGCGGCCGTGGCCCTCGGCGCCCTCGTCGCGCCGCCGGACCCGGTGGCCGCCACCGCCGTGGCGGGGCAGCTCGGCCTGCCGCGCCGGCTGGTGTCCATCCTGGAGGGCGAGGGGCTGTTCAACGACGTCACCGCCATCGTGCTCTACCACGTGGCCATCGCCGCCGTCGTCAGCGGGACCTTCTCGCCCTGGGAGGCCGGTCTCGACCTGGTGCTGTCCGCCGTCGTCGCGGTCGCGGTCGGGCTGGCGCTCGGCTGGGGGGCGAACCGGCTCCTGGACCTGCTCGGGGACGCGACCCTGCAGATCGGGCTCACGCTGCTGGTGCCGTACGCCTCCTACGTGCTCGCGGAGGAGTTCCACGGGTCCGGGGTGCTCGCCGTGCTCACCTCCGCGCTGTTCCTCGCCGAGTACGCCACCGATCCCGACGACGTGATGACCCGTCTGGCCGGGCACACCTTCTGGAACATCATCGACACCCTGGTGACCGGGGTGGCGTTCGGGCTGATCGGCCTGGAACTGCACATGGCGATCCGGACGGCGTCCGGACGCTGGGGGGAGATGCTGGGGTGGGCCGCGGCGGTGGTGGTCGTCGTGATTCTCGTCCGGCTGCTGTGGCTGCTGCCGGCGACCTGGCTCACCCAGCGGATGCACGCCAGGCGGGACCACGACGAGGACATCCCCATGACCTGGCGGGAGACCGTCGTGATGTGGTGGTCGGGGATGCGCGGGGTCGCCTCGGTGGCGCTGGCGCTCGCGATTCCGCTGCAGACCGACGAGGGGACCGCCTTTCCGGACCGGGACGAGATCGTGTTCATCGCCTTCGGCGTCATCATGGCGACGCTCGTCATCCAGGGGCTGACCCTGCCGTGGCTGGTCAGGCGCCTCGGGGTGCAGGCGGACACCGGCCGCGAGAAGGAGTTCGAGAAGGAACTGGCCGTGCGGGCCGCCAAGGCGGCGAAGCGCAGGCTGCGGGAGATCGAGGCCGAGGAGGACCTGCCGGAGGAACTCTCCGAGCAGATGGGCCGGCGCGCCCTCGACATCGGGCTGCGGATCAGCCCGGACCTGGGCGAGGACGAGCGGCGGGAGGCGCACGAGCATCGTGTGCGCCGGCTGAGGCGGGTGCGGCGGATCCAGGGCGAGATGCTGAGCGCGGCCCGGCACGAGGTGGTCGCGGCACGCAGCGAGCCGGGAGCCGATCCCGAGATCGTGGACCGGGTGCTGCGCCACCTCGACGTGCGCAGTATGCGGTGATGCCCCGCCCGCGGCCGCCGGGCTCGCGGGTCGTGGTGCGGCACGCCGGCCGGGCGCACGAGGCGGCCCGGCCGGCGTCCTCGGCCCAGTGGTTCGTCGGCTCAGTGGTTCACCGGCTCAGCGGTCGGCCCGCGGCGACTCGTAGGCGCGGCGCTGAGGCCCTATGCCGCCGGACACCCGGCCGTTGGAGCGGGACGACGGCAGGATCGCGTCGGCGGTGTTGACGCGGGGCAGCGCGTACGGGTGCTCCTCGGACAGCCAGCGGATCATCTGCTCGCGGACGGTCACCCGGACCGTCCAGATGTCATCGGCGTCCTTGGCGGTCACCAGGGCCCTGACCTCCATGGTGTTGGGGGTGGTGTCCGTCACGGTCAGGTTGTAGGCGCGGCCGTCCCAGGCCGGGCACTCGCGCAGCACGTCGCGGAGCTTCTCACGCATCGCGTCCAGCGGTGCCGAGTGGTCGAGGTGCCAGTAGACGATGCCGGTCATCTGCGGGGTACCGCGCGACCAGTTCTCGAACGGCTTGGACGTGAAGTACGAGACGGGCATGGTGATCCGGCGCTCGTCCCAGGTCCGCACGGTCAGGAAGGTCAGCGTGATCTCCTCGACCGTGCCCCACTCGCCGTCCACCACCACCGTGTCGCCGATCCGCACCATGTCGCCGAAGGCGATCTGGAAGCCGGCGAACATGTTGCTCAGCGTCGACTGGGCGGCGACACCGGCGACGATGCCGATGATGCCCGCGGAGGCCAGCAGCGAGGCGCCGGCCGCCCGGAACGCCGGGAACGTCAGCAGCATCGCCGCCACCGCGACCACCCCGACCACCGCGGAGACGACCCGCATGATCAGCGACACCTGGGTGCGTACCCGCCGCACCCGGGCCGCGTCCTGGTGCACGCGCGCGTAGCGGCGGTACGAGGTCTCCACGACCGCGGCGGCGATCCGGATCGCCAGCCACGCGGTCGACCCGATCAGCACCAGGGTGAGCGTCTGGCCGATGCCGACGCGGTGGTCCTCCAGCACCTCGGCGTTGTCGAACGATCCTCTCAGCAGGGCGGCGCACAGCCCGAGCTGGTACGGGATGCGCGCGCGGCGCAGCAGCCCCCACAGGGGTGTCTCGGGATGCCGCCGGTCGGCCTTGGTCAGCAGTCGGTCGGTGGCCCAGCCGATGAACAACGTCAGCACGACCGAACCGCCGACCACGATCAGTGGGCGGAGCAGGTTCTCCATGCCTTCGAACGTAACCGGCCCGGCGGGGTCGTGAACATGAGCGTTGTGTGAAGAGACCCACGTGCGCCGTGACGGGGGTCGCCCCGTGGGGCGTTGTCGGTGCCGGCTGGCACCATGGCCCCATGAACATCATGCTCTTCCATTCGACCTGCGGACTGCGCCCCGCGGTGCGCGCGGCGGCGGACCGGCTGCGCGCCGCCGGTCACGAGGTGTGGACCCCGGACCTCTTCGACGGGCGCACGTTCGACACGGTCGAGGAGGGCATGGCCCACAACGAGGAGATCGGCAAGGACGAGCTGCTGAGGAGAGCCGTCCTGGCCGCCGCGCCCTACTCGGAGCGGGGACTGGTGTACGCCGGTTTCTCACTGGGCGCGTCGATCGCCCAGACCCTCGCCCTCGGTGACGACAAGGCGCGCGGTCTGCTGCTCCTGCACGGCACCTCCGACCTCGCGCCGAACGCCTCGGTGGACGACCTGCCGGTACAGCTGCACGTGGCCGAGCCGGACCCGTTCGAGACCGACGACTGGCTGAGCGCCTGGTACCTCCAGATGCGCAGGGCGGGCGCCGACGTGGAGGTCTACCGGTACGCCGGGGCCGGTCACCTCTACACCGACCCCGACCTGCCCGACTACGACGCGGAGGCCGCCGAGGCCACCTGGCGGGTGGCGCTCGGCTTCCTCGAGGGCCTGTAGGCGGCGGCTACACGGGGTCGTACGTCCGCTCGACCTTCTGCGTGCCGGTGCGGGTGCGGTAGGAGCGCGACCAGGACGAGGTCGCGTCCGCCCTGGTGCGGCTGGACACCACGTAGTAGTCCATCTGCGCGCGGTCGGCGGTGATGTCCAGGACGCCGTAACCGTGCCGGTCGGTGTCCACCCAGTGGACGTGGCGGTTGGCGGCCCTGATGACCGGCGCGGCGATCGCGGAGACCGTGCCCTCGGGGACCTTCACCAGGTCGTCGAGGTTGTCGGAGGTCACCGAGGTGACCACGAACTCCGTGGCGGCCGAGGCGGACAGCGGGTAGGTGCCGGCGTCCACGGGCACGTCGTTGGCCCACGCCATGTGGATGTCGCCGGTGAGGAAGACGGTGTTGCGGACGGCGTTCGCGCGCAGGTGGGCGAGGAGTTCACGGCGGTCGTCCGTGTAGCCGTCCCACTGGTCGGTGTTGAGGGCGAGGCCCTCCTGCGGCAGGCCGAGCAGCTTGGCGAGCGGCTTGAGCAGGTCCGCGGAGAGGGAGCCGATGGCGAAGGGCGAGATCATCACCGAGTTGCCGACCAGCCGCCAGGTGGTGTCGGACGCCTTCAGACCGGCCTTCAGCCAGTCGAGCTGGGCGCGGCCGGTGAGGGTGCGGTCCGGGTCGTCGACGCCGCCGTTGCCGACGGATACCTGCTGGGAGCGGAAGGAACGCAGGTCCAGCAGGGAGAGGTCGGCGAGCTTGCCGAAGCGCAGCCGGCGGTAGGTGGTGCCCGCCAGCGCCGGGCGGACCGGCATCCACTCGAAGTAGGCCTGCTTGGCGGCCGCCTGACGGGCTGCCCAGCTGCCCTCGGCGCCCTCGGTGTGGTTCTCGGCGCCGCCCGACCAGGTGTCGTTGGCGATCTCGTGGTCGTCCCAGATCGCGATGACGGGCGCCTTGGCGTGCAGGGCCTGCAGATCGGGGTCGGTCTTGTACCTGCCGTGCCGGGTGCGGTAGTCGGCGAGGGTGAGGATCTCGTGCGTGGGCGCGTGCTGCCGTACGACGGTGCCGCGGGTGCCGTACTCGCCGGTGCCGTACTCGTAGATGTAGTCGCCGAGGTGCAGCCAGGCGTCGAGGTCGCCGCGGGCGGCGAGGTGGCGGTAGGAGGAGAAGTAGCCGGCCTCCCAGTTGGCGCAGGACACCACGCCGAAGCGCAGGCCCGCCACGGCCGCGTCCGCCGCCGGCGCGGTGCGGGTACGCGCCACCGGGGAGTCGGTCCCGCCGGCCGAGAAGCGGAACCAGTAGTCCGTGGCCGGGGCGAGACCGCGGACGTCGGCCTTGACGGTGTGGTCAAAGGCGGCGGTCGCGGTGACGGACCCCTTCGCCACGACGTTCGTCAGTGTCCTGTCCCTGGCGACGACCCACTCGACCTCGGTGTCCGGGCCGAGCCCGGAGCCGGGTATCGCCTCGGCGGTCGGCGTCACCCGGGTCCACAGCAGGACGCCGTCGGGCAGCGGGTCGCCGGAGGCGACACCGTGCAGGAAGGCGGGAGCCTCGTCGGCGGCCCACGCGGGCAGCGCGGCGGCGAGCGGCCCGGCCAGCACGGCGGTGGCGGCGGCGGCCTTGACGACCGTACGGCGGCGCGGGGCGCGCGCGCCGAGGCGGTTCGACGGCGCGTCGGTGCTCTCTGTTGATCTGTATCGACTGGTCACGGGCGATCAGATTACTGACCAGTACGGCGAGGAGCGGGCGAACTGGCAAAAGTTCGCCCGCTCTTCGGTTCTCCGTCTCTCAGCCCGCCGTCACACGGCGGCCGTTCAGGCCTTGAGGGCCGCCTCGAGCGCGGTGGTGAAGTCGGCGACCGTCATCGGGGCGTTCTGGCTGCCGGGTGCGGTCAGCGCCTTCCCGTCCATCTTCAGGGTCGGGGTGCCCGACACCCCGCTCTTGTCGAACGTCTTGGACATCTCCAGCGCCCACCTGTCGTAGGTGCCGTCCTTCACGGCCTTCTGGAACGCGGCGTTGCCCTTGAGCGCGGAGACCGTGTCGGCCGCCTTGATCAGGTAGCTGTCGTCCTTGAACTTGTCGTCGGACTCCTCGGGGTGCCACTTCGCCGAGTACAGCGCCGTCTTGTACTCGAGGAACGCCTCCGGGCTGACGTCGAGCGCGGCGCCCAGCGCGCTCAGCGCGTTCTTGGAGCCCTCGCCGGACAGGCCGTTGTCGAGGAAGGTGGCGCCGACGAACTGGAGCTTGAACTTGCCGGCGTCGTAGTCCGACTTCAGCTTGGGGCCCACGGTCTGCTCGAACTGGGCGCAGACCGGGCAGCGCGGGTCCTCGTACATCACGAGGGTCTTCTTGGCGGTGCTCTTGCCCATCACGACGGTCGTGCCGTTCTCGCCGGTGGTGTTGGCCGGCTTGACCAGCGGCTTGTCCGCGGCCTCCTCCCAGTACGTGGGCTTGTTGTTCTGGACGACCGCGTAACCTATGCCGCCGGCCACCGCCAGCACCGCGACGACCGAGCAGGCCACGACGACCTGCCGCTTGACCTTGGCCCGCTTGGCCTGGCGTTCGCGCTCGACGCGCAGTCGCTCGCGGGCCGCCGTCTTCGCCGCCGCACTGTTGCGCTTGCTCATGGTGGTGTTCTCCAGGTGGGACGCGCACGGGGCGTGCGCGGGATACGTGTGTGGGGACTGTCGTGCTCCGGGGCCGCGCGGGGCGATCGGGCCGGTGACCGGCCCGGTGACCGAACCTGTCGGATCGAAGCCGGTGATCGAAGTCGGATCGAAGCCGGTGATCGGACCCGGCGCGTCGGACCGGGTGATCCGGTGTCGCTCAGGCGGCGGCCGGGCGCGGGGGTCCGCGACGTCCCAGGGAGTGCACGAGGATCCGGTCGCGGCTGGTGGTGACCGGACGGCGCGCGGGCCGCGGCGGGCGGCCGGCGGCCGGGGCGCCGCGGACGGTCACGGCGGCCACGGCCAGCAGCAGCGGCCGGAACGTGGTCGCGGTCGCCGCGCGCAGCAACTGGCCCAGCGCGCGCTCGCCCCGCCGCAGCCAGGCCGCGGCGAGCAGGCCGACGCCGACGTGCGCGCCCAGCAGCAGCCAGGCCGTCGACGGGTCGGCGTGGGCGAGGAGGCCGCCGACCCGCTCGGGGTCGGCGCCGGTCACGCGGGCCAGCGGGGCGCCGACACTGGTGCCGTCGCCGCACAGCACGTCGAGGCCGACGGAGCGCAGCGGGCCGGCGACCGGGCCGCCCGCCCGGCCGTAGCAGACGTGCTGGCCGGTGGTGAAGACGGTGTCGGCCGCCAGCTCCAGCGGGATCAGCAGGGCGGCGATCCGCCCGAAGCCGCGCTCCCGGCCCGCCAGCGCGTACGCGAGGAGGAACACGGCGACCGCGAGGGCGGCCACCGTGTTCAGCGGCAGCGGGACCCGCGACAGCAGCACGTGCGACGCGGTGCTGAGCGTCACGACGAAGGCCGTGAACAGCGCCGCGCGTACGGCTCTGAGGCGGGTCCCGGATATGTCCATAGCGGAGGAGAGTGTGTCACGCGCGCCGGTAAGAGACCCCTAAAGGGTCGCTGTGAGCGCCCTTTTCGTTATGGATCCCGTCACAGACCCGGGATCCGGCCGTTGCGGAACAGGTCGAGGAAGATCTGGTGGTCCGCACGCGCGCGGGCGCCGTAGGAGTGCGCGAAGTCGACCAGGAGCGGCGCGAAGCCCTCCTCGTCGCCGGCGATCGCCGCGTCGATGGCCCGCTCGGTGGAGAACGGCACCAGCGACTCGCCGGAGGTGTCGTCCGCCGCCGCGTGCATGGTGGCCGTGGCCCGGCCGAGGTCGGCGACGACACCCGCGATCTCCTCCGGGTCGTCGATGTCGCCCCAGTCCAGGTCCACCGCGTACGGCGAGACCTCGGCGACCAGCTGGCCCGCGCCGTCCAGCTCGGTCCAGCCCAGCCACGGATCGGCGTGCTGCTGGAGGGCACGCTGGGAGATCACCGTGCGGTGGCCCTCGTGCTGGAAGTAGTCGCGGATCGCCCGGTCGGTGATGTGCCGGGAGACGGCCGGCGTCTGGCCCTGCTTGATGTAGATCACCACATCGTTCTCCAGGGCGTCGCTGTGGCCCTCCAGGAGGATGTTGTAGGAGGGCAGGCCCGCCGAGCCGATGCCGATGCCCCGGCGGCCGACGACGTCCTTCACGCGGTAGGAGTCCGGGCGGGCCAGGGAGGTCTCCGGCAGCGTCTCCAGATAGCCGTCGAAGGCGGCGAGGACCTTGTAACGGGTGGCGGCGTCCAGCTCGATGGAGCCGCCGCCCGGCGCGAAGCGGCGCTCGAAGTCGCGGATCTCGGTCATGGAGTCCAGCAGCCCGAAGCGCGTCAGGGAACGGGCGTCGCGCAGCGCGTCCAGCAGGGGGCCCTCGGCCGTGTCCAGGGTGAAGGGCGGCACCTCGTCCTGCTTGGCGCCCGTCGCCAGGGCGCGGATCCGCTCGCGGTAGGCGCCCGCGTACACCTGGATCAGCTCGGTGATCTGGTCGTCGCTGAGCGCCTTCGCGTACCCGATCAGGGCGATCGAGGCGGAGAAGCGCTTGAGGTCCCAGGTGAAGGGGCCGACGTAGGCCTCGTCGAAGTCGTTGACGTTGAAGATCAGACGGCCCTGGGAGTCCATGTAGGTGCCGAAGTTCTCCGCGTGCAGATCGCCGTGGATCCACACGCGCGAGGTGCGCTCGTCCAGGTAGGGCCCGGTGAAGGTGCCGGTGGCGCCGAGCCCGCCGCTCGCCGCGTCCTGGTCGTGGTAGAAGAGGCAGGCCGTGCCCCGGTAGAACGCGAACGCCGAGGCCGCCATCTTGCGGAACTTCACGCGGAACGCGGCCGGGTCGGCGGCCAGGAGTTCGCCGAAGGCGGTGTCGAGGACGGCGAGGATCTCCTCGCCGCGGGGCTCTTCGTCGAGCTGCGGAACCGACATCGCGGGGTGCCTCCTGGTGCTTCATGCGTACGACAGCGTTTCTGTCGTCTCCAACGGGCGGACGCGTGCGAAAGTGCCCACGGCCCCCGCTGTGAAGGTACGCGGGGGAGCCGCCCGCCCGTCACCCGGCCACCGCCCTCGTCGATGCGCTTCGCGCCACCGTGTCCACCTCACATGTCAGTGCCGAGGCATAGACTTCGATGCTGACCCCCGGACCGTCCGCCGGCCCGTCGTCGATCGTTCACCTGCCGTCCGACCGCCGTCCGCAACCCGGCGTGTCGCGCCGCAGCACCCGTCCCCTGGAGGCCATGCCGTGTCGAAGCCGCCGTTCACGCACCTGCACGTCCACACCCAGTACTCGCTGCTGGACGGTGCCGCGCGGCTGAAGGACATGTTCAACGCGTGCAACGAGATGGGCATGACCCACATCGCCATGTCCGACCACGGCAATCTCCACGGGGCGTACGACTTCTTCCATTCCGCGAAGAAGGCCGGGGTCACCCCGATCATCGGGATCGAGGCGTACGTCGCCCCCGAGTCGCGGCGCAACAAGCGCAAGATCCAGTGGGGCCAGCCGCACCAGAAGCGCGACGACGTCTCCGGTTCCGGCGGTTACACGCACAAGACCATCTGGGCGGCGAACGCGACCGGCCTGCACAACCTCTTCAAGCTCTCCTCGGACGCGTACGCCGAGGGCTGGCTCCAGAAGTGGCCGCGGATGGACAAGGAGACCATCTCCCAGTGGTCCGAGGGGCTCATCGCCTCCACCGGCTGCCCCTCCGGCGAGCTCCAGACCCGCCTGCGCCTCGGCCAGTACGACGAGGCGCTGAAGGCGGCGGCCGAGTACCAGGACATCTTCGGCAAGGACCGCTACTTCCTGGAGCTGATGGACCACGGCATCGAGATCGAGCGCCGGGTCCGGGACGGCCTGCTGGACATCGGCAAGAAGCTCGGCATCCCGCCGCTGGTCACCAACGACTCGCACTACACGTACGCGCACGAGGCGACCGCCCACGACGCCCTGCTGTGCATCCAGACCGGCAAGAACCTCTCCGACCCGGACCGTTTCCGCTTCGACGGCACCGGCTACTACCTGAAGTCCACGGACGAGATGTACGCCATCGACTCCTCGGACGCCTGGCAGGAGGGCTGCGCCAACACCCTCCTGGTGGCCGAGCAGATCGACACCGCCGGCATGTTCGAGGCCAAGAACCTCATGCCGAAGTTCGACATCCCCGAGGGCTACACCGAGGTCAGCTGGTTCAAGGAGGAGGTCCGCCGGGGCATGGAGCGCCGCTTCCCGGGCGGTGTCCCCGAGGACCGGCAGAAGCAGGTCGAGTACGAGATGGACGTCATCATCCAGATGGGGTTCCCGGGCTACTTCCTCGTCGTCGCCGACTTCATCATGTGGGCCAAGAACAACGGCATCGCGGTCGGCCCCGGCCGAGGCTCCGCGGCCGGCTCGATCGTCGCGTACGCCATGGGCATCACCGACCTCGACCCGATCCCGCACGGCCTGATCTTCGAGCGGTTCCTCAACCCCGAGCGCGTCTCCATGCCGGATGTCGACATCGACTTCGACGAGCGTCGGCGCGTCGAGGTGATCAGGTACGTGACCGAGAAGTACGGCGCCGACAAGGTCGCCATGATCGGCACCTACGGCAAGATCAAGGCGAAGAACGCCATCAAGGACTCCGCGCGCGTGCTGGGCTACCCGTACGCGATGGGCGACCGTCTCACCAAGGCGATGCCGGCCGACGTCCTGGGCAAGGGCATCGACCTGAACGGCATCACCGACCCCTCGCACCCCCGCTACAGCGAGGCGGGCGAGATCCGCGCGATGTACGAGAACGAGCCGGACGTGAAGAAGGTCATCGACACCGCCAAGGGCGTCGAGGGCCTGGTCCGGCAGATGGGCGTGCACGCCGCCGGCGTGATCATGTCCAGCGAGCCCATCGTCGACCACGCCCCGGTCTGGGTGCGGCACACCGACGGCGTGACCATCACCCAGTGGGACTACCCCCAGTGCGAGTCGCTGGGCCTGCTGAAGATGGACTTCCTCGGCCTGCGCAACCTCACGATCATGGACGACGCCATCAAGATGGTGAAGGCCAACAAGGGCATCGACCTGGAGATGCTCGCCCTCCCGCTGGACGACCCCAAGACCTTCGAACTGCTCTGCCGCGGCGACACCCTCGGCGTCTTCCAGTTCGACGGCGGCCCGATGCGCTCGCTGCTCCGCCAGATGCAGCCCGACAACTTCGAGGACATCTCCGCCGTCTCGGCCCTGTACCGGCCCGGCCCGATGGGCATGAACTCGCACATCAACTACGCGGAGCGCAAGAACGGCCGCCAGGAGATCACGCCGATCCACAAGGAGCTGGAGGAGCCCCTCGAGGAGGTCCTGGCCGTCACCTACGGCCTGATCGTCTACCAGGAGCAGGTGCAGAAGGCCGCCCAGATCATCGCCGGGTATTCGCTCGGCGAGGCCGACATCCTGCGCCGCGTGATGGGCAAGAAGAAGCCCGACGAGCTGGCGAAGAACTTCACCATCTTCCAGGCCGGCGCGAAGAAGAACGGCTACAGCGACGAGGCGATCCAGGCCCTGTGGGACGTGCTGGTCCCCTTCGCCGGCTACGCGTTCAACAAGGCCCACTCGGCCGCGTACGGACTGGTCTCGTACTGGACGGCGTACCTGAAGGCCAACTACCCCGCCGAGTACATGGCCGCGCTGCTCACCTCGGTCAAGGACGACAAGGACAAGTCGGCCGTGTACCTCAACGAGTGCCGGCGCATGGGCATCAAGGTGCTCCCGCCGAACGTCAACGAGTCCGAGTCGAACTTCGCCGCCCAGGGCGACGACGTGATCCTCTTCGGCCTCTCCGCCGTGCGCAACGTCGGCACCAACGTCGTCGAGTCGATCATCAAGTCCCGCAAGGCCAAGGGGAAGTACTCCTCCTTCCCCGACTACCTCGACAAGGTCGAGGCGGTGGTCTGCAACAAGCGCACCACGGAATCGCTGATCAAGGCCGGCGCCTTCGACTCCATGGGCCACACCCGCAAGGGCCTCACCGCGCAGTACGAGCCGATGATCGACAACGTGGTCGCGGTCAAGCGCAAGGAGGCCGAGGGCCAGTTCGACCTCTTCGGCGGCATGGGCGAGGAACAGAACGACGAGCCCGGCTTCGGCCTCGACGTCGAGTTCACCACCGACGAGTGGGACAAGACGTACCTGCTCGCGCAGGAGCGCGAGATGCTCGGCCTGTACGTCTCCGACCACCCCCTCTTCGGTCTGGAGCACGTGCTGTCCGACAAGGCGGACGCCGGCATCGCCCAGCTCACCGGGGGTGAGCACGCCGACGGCGCGGTCGTGACCATCGGCGGCATCATCTCGGGCCTCCAGCGCAAGATGACCAAGCAGGGCAACGCCTGGGCCATCGCCACCGTCGAGGACCTCGCCGGCTCCATCGAGTGCATGTTCTTCCCCGCGACCTACCAGCTGGTCTCGACCCAACTCGTCGAGGACGCCGTGGTGTTCGTCAAGGGCCGCCTCGACAAGCGGGAGGACGTGCCCCGCCTGGTCGCGATGGAGCTCCAGGTGCCGGACCTGTCCAACGCGGGCACCAACGCGCCCGTGATCCTCACCATCCCGGCCGTGAAGGTCACCCCGCCTATGGTCAACCGCCTCGGCGAGATCCTCACCCACCACCGGGGCGACAGCGAGGTCCGGATCAAGCTCCAGGGCCCGACGAAGACCACCGTGCTCCGCCTGGACCGGCACCGGGTCAAGCCCGATCCGGCCCTGTTCGGCGACCTGAAGGTGCTGCTCGGCCCGTCCTGCCTGGCCGGCTGAGCCGCGGACACGCGCAAGGGGCGCACCCGGACCTCCGGGTGCGCCCCTCCTGCATGCGCGAGGGCGTCGAGGGCCCGTGAACGCAGAGGCTAGTTGTGACCGAAGCGCTTGCCGCGTCCCTTGCCGCGGGCCATCTCACCGGGCGCCATCTGCGTCGGGTTCGACTCGTCCTGCGGCTCCAGAGTGGCCTGCGCCGTCTGCGGAGTGCGCTCGGACTGCGGCTGCTTACGGTCACGGTTCTTGTTCTTGGCCATGGGGATCTGCCTCCTGTTGGGGGTCTAGGGGCCAGGGCCGGAATCAGATTCACATAGGCTGACTTGTGGCGCATTTCGGATAATTACCGTCGGTGACAGGGCTCGTCGGCGGGCTCCGCCCCGAAACGCCACGCCGAAGATCGAGTTCCGGCCGTTAACCCCCGTGCCGTCGGGCAGACTCGAAGCAGGCCTGAAGCAAACCTCCCGGGAAGAGGGTGAGTCGTGTGGACCGCTGCATCGTCCTGGTGGACGCCGGGTATCTGCTGGGGGCCGCCGCGAGTCTCCTCGCCGGAGAACCCTCGCGCTCCCGGATCACCGTCGATCACGCCGCCCTCGTCCAGGGCCTGCGCGAACAGGCCGAGTCCGAGACCGAACGGCCCCTGCTGCGCATCTACTGGTTCGACGGCGCACCCGACCGCGTCCCCCAGCCCGAGCACCGCAGACTGCGCGTGATGCCGCGGGTCACCGTCCGGCTGGGCGCCCTGACCCGCAGCGACGGCCGCTGGGCGCAGAAGGGCGTCGACGCCGCGATGCACGCCGAGCTGACCGAGCTGGCCCGCAACCGGGCCTGCTCCGACGTCGTCCTCGTCACCGGTGACGGCGACCTGCTGCCCGGCATGATGGCCGCCAAGGAACACGGCGTCGCCGTCCACCTGTGGGCCGTCCAGGCCGCCGACGGCGACTACAACCAGTCCGAGGACCTGGTCGCCGAGGCCGACGAACGGCGCGTCCTGGACCGCACCTGGATCACCAAGGCCGTACGCGCCAAGGACCACGGCGGGGTCTGCGCGCCGCCGCCCGCGCCACGGCCCGAGATCGCCGCCATCCTCTCCGCGCCGCTCCCCGAATCCACCCTGGCCCCCACGTCCGAGCGGCCCGCGGAGCAGAGCGAGCACCCCTCCGCCGCCGCCGACAACGGCACCCGGGACAGGGTCCCCGCCCCCAAGGGCGTCCCCACCCCCAAGGACCTCGCGGCCCTGCGCGCGCCCGGCGACCGGGCCGCCCAGCCCCCGGCCACCGCGACCCTGCGCTGGTCCTCCGACAAGGGCTGGGTCGACCGGTCCTCCGCCGCCGAGCCCCCCGAGGTCGCCTCGATGCCGACCCTCGCGCAGGTCACCACGGCCGAGCAGCGGTGGGCCGACCGCGAGGAGGACATCACCACCGTCGGCGGCGACCCCTTCGAGGTGGGACAGGTCTTCGCCCGCCGCTGGATGGGGCGCCTCGGCGACCAGGGCCATCTCCAGAAGCTGTCCGGCATGTACCCGCGCATCCCGCACCGCATCGACGGCGAACTGCTGCGCTACGCGGCCCGCTTCGGCCTCCTCGCGCACAAGGACGACCAGATCGACGAGCACGACCGCTACGCCATCCGGGCGGGGTTCTGGCGCGAGATCGACGTCCGGGCGACGGCCGAGCACGCGTCCGCGGCGGACTGAACCGGACACTCTGGGCGCCCCCGACGGCGAGCGGGGGGCGCCGACCCCGTAGGCTCGTTCCTTGTGAGTACGCGCGCGGCATCGACCATTCGGCACCGGGACGAGGTCGTGTGTGCCGTGCGCGGACTGACCAAGACCTATCCGGCGGTCCGGGGCCGGCGCGGTGCTCCCGGCACCCCCGAGGTCCGCGCCACCGACGACGTGCGGCTCGACGTACGCCGGGGTGAGATCTTCGGCCTGCTCGGGCCCAACGGGGCCGGCAAGACCAGCGTCGTGCGCCAGGTCACCGGGCTGATGCGGCCGGACGGCGGCAGCGTGGAGATCCTCGGCCACGACATCGTGCGCCACCCCGAACGGGCCGCGCGCATCCTCGCCTACCTCGGGCAGGAGTCCACCGCCCTCGACGAACTCACCGTCTCCCTCGCCGCCGAGACCACCGGACGGCTGCGCGGACTCCCCGTGCGCGAGGCACGGCGGGAACGGGACGCCGTGCTCGAGGAGCTGGGGCTCACCCCGATCGCCGGCCGGCCGCTGCGCAGGCTCTCCGGCGGACAGCGCCGGCTGGCCTGCTTCGCGACCGCGCTGGTGGGGGAGCGGCCGCTGCTGGTGCTGGACGAGCCCACCACCGGGATGGACCCCGTCGCCCGGCGCGCGGTGTGGTCCGCCGTGGACCGGCGGCGCGCCGAGCGCGGCACCACCGTGCTGCTCGTCACCCACAACGTCATCGAGGCCGAGACCGTCCTCGACCGGGTCGCCGTCCTCGACCGCGGCCGGGTCATCGCCTGCGACACGCCTGCCGGGCTCAAGGAACAGGTCGCCGACGAGGTGCGGGTCGAGCTGGTGTGGCGCGAGCGGGCGCCGCTGGACGTCCCCGAGGTCGCCGCGCTGCGCGAGCGGGCCGTGGAGTCCGGGCGCCGCTGGACGCTGCGGCTCGGCCCCGAGGAGGCCCGCACGGTCGTCGCCACCGTCACCGGCGGGGCCGCCTTCGCCGCCCTGGACGACTTCACCCTCGCCACCCCCAGCCTGGAGGACGTCTACCTGGCGCTGGGCGGAGCCGCCCGGCAGGGGTTGGTGAAGGCATGAGCAGGACCGTCCCCGCGTCCGTACCGAACAGGGCGACCACCGGACCCAAGAGGAGCACCGCGACGTGAGTGTCGTACCCGCAGAGGTTCTGCCGGGCAGCGCCCTGGCCGTGGACGGACAGTCGGCCCGGGAGGCGGCCGAGCTGGCGCCGCGCGCGCGGCTGTGGCCGTCGCTCGTGGCCGTGTACCGGGCGCAGCTGTCCCGCGCGCGGGTGGCCCGCATCCCGCTGCTGTTCGTGGCGACCTTCCAGTCGGTCGGCATCCTGATCATGATGCGCGGGGTCGTGGAGGGCGGACGCGAGGCGGAGGCCGTGGTGGCCGGCTCGGCGGTCCTCGTCGTCGCCTTCGTCGCGCTGAACCTGCTGGCGCAGTACTTCGGCCAGCTGCGGGCCACCGGCGGCCTCGACCACTACGCCACGCTGCCGGTGCCGCCCGCAGCCGTCGTGCTGGGCGCCGCGGGCGCGTACGCCTCCTTCACCGTGCCGGGGACGCTGGTGACCGCGGTCTTCGGCGCCGTGCTCTTCGGACTGCCGCTGACCCACCTGTGGGTGCTGGCGCTCGTCGTCCCGCTCTCCGGCGCCGCGCTGGCCGGGCTCGGTGCGGCCTTCGGCCTGCTCGCCCCGCGCCCCGAGCTGGCCACCGTGCTCGGTCAGCTGGGCATGTCGGCGGCGCTGCTGCTCGGCGTCCTGCCGCCCGACCGGATGCCGGAGGCGGTGCGCCTCGCCCGCGACCTGCTGCCGTCGACGTACGGCGTGGAGGCGCTCGCGCGGACCTTCCGGCCGCACCCCGACTGGGCCTTCGTGCTCGGGGACCTCGCGGTGTGCGCCGCCGTCGGCGTGGTGTCGCTGGCGGTCGCCACCTGGGCGTACCGCCGGGCCGCCGTCCGATGACGCACGGCACGGACGGGCCTGGCACGATGTCAGGGTGACCGCACCGCTGACTCCCCCTCCGCCGCCGCACGAACCGTCCCCGGGCGACGCCTGGCCGTCGCCCGGCGCACACCCCGGGGCGGCCGCATTCCAGGGCGCCGCGCCCCACGACGCCGGACACGGACAGGACGGGCCCGGGATGAAGACGGAGCTGCGGGAAGCCGCCGTGATCACCGTCGTGGTCGCACTCCTCGGAGCGGCGCTCGGTCTGCTGTGGCTGTGGCTGGCGCCGCGCGTCCCGCTGGTCGGGGAGGCCGTCGACGACAACTGGGTCGTCTACCTCAAGGACACCGAGGGCGAGCAGGCCGTCGGCGTTGACGGAACGTTCGTCCTGCTCGCCCTGGCCTGCGGAGCCGTGAGCGCCGCCGCCGTGTTCGCCTGGCGCCGGCGCGGAGGCGTGCCGCTGGTCGTGGCACTGGCCCTCGGCGGACTGCTCGGCTCCCTGCTGGCGTGGCGGCTGGGTGTGTGGCTCGGCCCCGGGCAGGACGTGGTCGCACGCGCGAGGGCGGCGGGCGCGGGCGTCACGTTCTCGGCCCCGCTGAAGCTGAGCGCCAAGGGCGCGCTGCTGGCCTGGCCCCTGGCCGCCCTCCTGGTGCACCTCGGCCTCACGGCCCTGTTCGGCCCCCGCGACCCCGAGCCGTACGGGCAGGGACCGTTCCCGAAGGACCCGTACGGGGCACCGCTCGGGTAGGACGGGTGCCGGGCCCGCGCCGGGGTGCGGTGCCTGTGGCCCGGGGCTGCGGCTGGGCTCGGCGGGGCCGTACCGAGGTGCGGTGCCCGCGCCGGGGCTGTGGCCGGGTCTGGTGGGTGCGGGTCGGGGGCGTTGCCCGGTGGGCTCGTGCGTCGGGGTGTGGTCGGGCGTGGCCGGGGGCGTGTCCGGGTGGGCGTGTGGCGGAGGCGTGGTCGGGCGTGGCGAGCCCGTACGGGGCGTGTGGCCTCTGTACGGGGCGTGCGGTGTCCGTGCTGGGCGGTGCCCGCGCCGGGGCTGCGGCTGGGCCTGGCGGGTCCGCGCCGGGGCTGTGGCCGGGCCTGGCCGGGTCTGGCGGGTCCGGGCCGGGGTGCGGCCGGGGTGCGGCCGGGCTCGTGGCGGGCCTGTCGCGCCGCTTGCCGGTCAGGCGCGGCCGATGGGGGCCAGGACCGCTTCCGTGAGCCCGGCCAGGTCGGTGGGGGCCAGTTCGACCTCCAGGCCGCGGCGGCCCGCCGAGACGCAGACGGTGGCGTGCGCCTGCGCCGAGTCGTCGAGCACCGTGGGGAGCTTCTTGCGCTGGCCCAGCGGGGAGATGCCGCCGCGGACGTAGCCCGTGGTGCGTTCGGCGAGGGCCGGGTCGGCCATGGCGGCGCGTTTGCCGCCGACCGCCGCCGCGAGGGCCTTGAGGTCGAGCGAGCCGGCGACCGGGACCACGGCGACCGTCAGGGTGCCGTCCACGTCGGCGACCAGGGTCTTGAAGACCCGGTCGGGGGAGACGCCCATGGCCTCGGCGGCCTCCTCGCCGTAGGACGGGTGGGCCGGGTCGTGGTCGTAGGCGTGGACCGTGAACTCCACGCCCGCCGCCGTCAGGGCGACGGTCGCGGGCGTGCCGCCGGACTGCTGCTGCTTCTTCGACTTCTTCGCCATCAGGTCGGGGCCTTCTCGTGCGTCAGTTCGGACTCGTCGGCCCGCGGGTCAGGTCCGCCGCGGGCAGCGAGGGCAGGCTACGGAGGATGGCCGTCTCCGCGCGCAGGAGTTTCAGCTCGTCGCGCAGCCGGGAGGCGGTGTCCGGGGTCTGGAGCAGCCGCTGCTTGGTGGGCGTGTCGAGCGTCATCGCGGCCGCCACCAGGTACGACACCACGGACGGATCGTCCGGCAGGTCCGCCCCGGTGGACAAGGAGCGTTCGCGGGCGCCCGCCAGCCGCTTCTGGTACTGGCGGAAGGCCCGCAGCACGCCCTCCGCGAGCGCGCCCGCCTCCTCGCCCGGCTCCTCCGCCAGCTCCTCCAGTTCCGCCACCAGGAAGGGGCCCGAGGCGTCCACCGACACCAGGCGCACCCGGGTCGTCCCGGTGGCCAGCACCTCGAAGGTGCCGTCGGCGCGCTCGCGGACCGTCGCCGCGTCGGCGACGCACCCGACGGAGTGGAACGCCTCGACCGGGTCGTCGCCGAACCCGGCGGCGGGACCCCGCTGGGGCGGCGCCGTCGGGTCCGGCAGGCCCGGGGCGGCCGGTGCCACCTCGTGGCCGTCGCGGATGGCGACGACGGCGAACCGGCGCGCCTCCTCCTCGGGGGTCTTCAGCAGGTCGCGCATCAGGGCGCGATAGCGCTCCTCGAACACGTTGAGCGGCAGCACCAGTCCTGGGAAGAGGACGGTGTTCAGCGGGAAGAGCGGCAGCCGGACGGTGGTCACGGCGCAGAAGCCTAGTGGTCCGTGGGGTACGCGCGTTCCCCGTGCCCGTTGCGTGGATGGCCCGGGGGCTCTCCGAAGGGTCCCGCGCACACGCTCTCGCGCACCGCCAGGAAGTGTCCCAGCGGGTCGTCGGACAGCCGGCCCCACGGGAAGGACGTGGCGTACGGGCCGACCAGACGCAGCTGGGCGAGGGCGTCCGCACGGCGGCCGAGCCGGACCAGGACGTACGTCAGGAGGTTGCGGATCTCGGCCGTCCAGGGGTCCGACCCCGGGAAACGGGCGGAGAGCACGATCGCGCGGTCGGCGGCCGCGTCGAGGCGTTCGCGAGGCACCTCGGGCCCGCAGCCGTCGGTCAGGTAGGAGAAGGCGGCCCGTACCGGCAGCGCCTGGACGAGCGAGCCGGCCGGGGCGTCCTGCGCGGCCCGGTCGGCGAAGTCGAAGCACTCGCGGTGGGAGCCGTGCCAGGACTCGGCCAGATAGCGTTCGGCGGCCACATGACAGCCGTAGTGGTGCGGGGCGCGGCGGATGGCGGCCGCCCACAGCTCCTCGAAGTACTTGTGCCCGGCGTTCGAGCCGCGCGCGTGGTCCAGGGCGATCCGCCACGGCACCGGGTCGCGGTGGTCGCCCTGCGCGGCGGCCGTGATCAGCGGGCTCACCTCGCGCAGCAGCTCGGCCCGGGCGGGCGACCCCCAGGCGCGCCCCACCGCGAGCTGGGCGGCCACCAGCAGGACGTCGGGGTCGTGCGGGGCGGCGGCCCGCCAGTCCTCGAACCACTCCGGGCGGGACCGCGCGAAGGACGCGAGGCGGGTGACGTACCGGTCGCGGTACTCCCACTCGGCCCGTTCCCTGGTGCCGGCCAGCAGCGCGGCGGCCGTCTCGTACGCGCCCCGCCCGGCCGCGACCAGCGCGGGGCCCAGGCGGTCGTCGGGCACGTCGAGGAGCACCTCGTCGTCGGCCGGGAGTCCGGCCGCGGGGCGGGGGGCGGCGGTCCGCGCGCGCCGGGACGCGGCCGTCCGGGAGGCGCGGATGAACGGGGGCAGCAGAGCCATGGTTTTGCCATTGAAAAGCGGCCGGTCGGCTGTGCGCCAGGGGGCGGCACGAACATCTGGAAAGTTGTACGCCGCCGGGTCAAGGCCGGGTAAAAGGTGAACGTGCCGCTCCGGTCGGCCGGCTTTCCGGGCGGGCCGCACCGGGTCCCGGCCGCCGTCAGCCGCGTCGCAGCGCCCGGGTCACGCCCGCCGCGACCGTCGTGGCCAGCACCCAGCCCAGCAGGATCATCGCCGTCTGCACCCACTGCCAGCCGCCGTGCAGCCGCCACTGGCCCGCCTGGCCCAGGTCGATCACGGGCAGCAGCAGGTCGAGGGCGAACAGCGCCGGATTCCACGGCGGGTGCCCGTCGCGGCTGACCGGCGGATGGTCCGCGTGCGCGAACGCCAGGGAGCTCGCCGCCCACAGCACCGCCATCCACACGGCCGCCCGGCCCGGCCGGTAGCCGTAGGCCACCGTCCAGTCCTGGGCGTACCCCCAGAACTTCGCGGCCGGCGGCAGCGTCTCGCGGCGCCTGCGCTGCTTGGCGAGCAGCACCTCGCGGGCGTCCTCGTCCTCCCCGCCGGCCCGCAGCACCGCCGCCAGCCGCTCGTACGGCTCCGGGTTGTACTCGGCGGTCGCCGCGGCCACCCAGCCCAGGCGCTCGTCCAGCGGGAACGGCCCCTGCGGCACCAGGTTCTCGTACGCGAAACCGCCCATGTGCAGGCTGCCCGGCCCCGGCCAGGCGCCCGCGCGGTCCACCAGGTTGACCACCCGTGCCCCCGACAGCACCACCTTGCCGCGCTGCGGCCGCTCCCCGAGGAAGCGCAGCTCGGGCGTCTGCACCCGGCGCAGCGACAGCTCCTGGTCGTCGGTGAAGGTGAACCGGGCCTGCTCCAGGTCGACGGCGTCCCCGAACCGCCCGTCGTCCAGGCGCACCCCGCCCCGGCACTCGAAGCGCTGGACGCGGGTCCCGCGCGCGGGAGTGGTGCCGCTCAGGGCCTGGCCGCCGAGGCCGGCCGGGGTCAGGTAGAGGGAGCGTTCGACGGTGAGCTGGGGCGCGTTCAGCGCGAACCGGGTGTACGGATTGGTCAGCCGCGCCCCGCGCAGGCTCAGCGAGACCCCGATCTTGGAGCTGCGCAGCCGCAGCTCGCCGTGCGACTCCAGCATCTCGGCCTGCAGGTCCTGGCCGACGCTCAGGCCGTCGGCGGCGATCGAGCGGCCGGTGCGGTCGCGGTAGACGATCGCCATGTTGAGCATCAGGTCGGTGCCGATCTGCGCGTCGGTGAGCCGGACGCCGTTGTGGAAGCGGCAGCGGGGCAGGTGCAGGTCCCCCTCCGTCTGGAGCCGGGCGGCCTCCAGCCGCGGCACCGAGCAGTCCACCAGGCGCAGCGTCGACACCCGCGCCTCGGGCAGCAGCACGTCCCGCTCGAAGCGGCAGCGCTTCATCTCGACGTACGGCTCCACGGTGCCGCCCGCCAGGTCGAGGGTGTCACTGATCTGCACGCCGACCAGCTTGAGCGAGGACACCCGGCCGGTGAGGGCGGGCGGCCCGTCCAGCAGCAGCCAGGCCACGATCCGCGCCCGCACCGTGCGGGACTCGCCCCAGGGGTGCCCGCCGTGCGGGTCGTCGACGACGCCGTCGCCGCTGCTGAGGTCGTACACGCTGCCGTTGCGGAAGGCCTGCCACATGCCGGCCTCGGCGGCGGTCAGGTCGTCCGGCAGGTCCCCGGTCCGCATGCCGGCTCCTTCCGTCACGCTGCTTCGGTCCCTTCGCTCTCGCACACGTTCCGCAGAACCGTTCATGCCCGGTGGGTGACGCCCCGAACGCTAACCGTGAGGGGGATCTTCCGTTTCCGGCCACGTTCTGTATCAGCCATTGATACGCGCGGACGGCCACTGATCCCGGTCTGAGAGAATTGACCACGTGATCTCTCGAATCGATCTGCGCGGCGACGCCCTCCCCGAGGGACCCGCCCTGCGCGACCTGCTGCCCCGAGCCGACTTCGACGTCTCGGCCGCCCTGGAGAAGGTGCGTCCGATCTGCGAGGCCGTGCACCATCGTGGCGACGCGGCACTGATCGACTTCGCCGAGAAGTTCGACGGCGTCCGGCTCGACCGGGTGCGGGTCCCGGCCGAGGCCCTCACCCGCGCCCTCGCGGAACTCGACCCCGCCGTGCGCGCGGCCCTGGAGGAGTCCGTCCGCCGCACCCGTGCCGTCCACCGCGAGCAGCGCCGTGCGAACCGCACCACGCAGGTCGTGCCCGGCGGCTCGGTGACCGAGAAGTGGGTCCCGGTCGACCGCGTGGGGCTGTACGCGCCCGGCGGCCGGTCGGTCTACCCGTCCTCCGTGATCATGAACGTGGTCCCGGCCCAGGAGGCCGGAGTCGAGTCGATCGCGCTCGCCTCCCCGGCCCAGGCCGACTTCGGCGGACTGCCGCACCCGACGATCCTCGCCGCGTGCGCGCTGCTCGGCGTCGACGAGGTCTACGCGGCCGGCGGCGCCACCGCCGTCGCGATGTTCGCCTACGGCACCGAGTCCTGCCCGCCCGCCAACATGGTCACCGGCCCCGGCAACATCTGGGTCGCCGCCGCCAAGCGCTACTTCACCGGCAGGATCGGCATCGACGCCGAGGCCGGCCCGACCGAGATCGCCGTCCTGGCCGACTCCACCGCCGACCCCGCCCACGTCGCCGCCGACCTGATCAGCCAGGCCGAGCACGACCCGCTGGCCGCCGCCGTCCTGGTCACCGACTCCGCCGAGCTGGCGGACGCCGTCGAGCGGGAGCTGGAGCCGCAGGTCGCGGCCACCCGGCACATCGACGACCGGATCGTGCCGGCCCTCAAGGGCCGGCAGTCCGCGATCGTCCTGGTCGACGGCATCGACGAGGGCCTGCGGGTGGTCGACGCCTACGGCGCCGAGCACCTGGAGATCCAGACGGCCGACGCCGCCGCGGTCGCCGACCGGGTGCGCAACGCGGGCGCGATCTTCGTCGGGCCCTGGGCGCCCGTGTCGCTCGGCGACTACGCCGCCGGGTCCAACCACGTCCTGCCCACCGGCGGCTGCGCCTGCCACTCCTCCGGCCTGTCCGTCCAGTCCTTCCTGCGCGGC
This sequence comes from Streptomyces sp. NPDC088766, assembly GCF_044750845.1. Lineage (NCBI taxonomy): Bacteria > Bacillati > Actinomycetota > Actinomycetes > Kitasatosporales > Streptomycetaceae > Streptomyces > Streptomyces sp. NPDC088766. The sequence continues at coordinate 179,786 of NZ_JBIVKQ010000013.1, forward strand.
ATCCACATCGTCGACTACACGAAGGACGCGCTGGCCGACATCGCGCACCACGTGGTCACGCTGGCGGAGGCGGAGGACCTGCCCGCGCACGGCGCGGCGATCAAGGCACGGTTCGACTGGAAGGTCCCGGAGAACAAGTGACAGGCATCGACGATCTTCCCGTCCGGGACGAGCTGCGCGGCAAGTCCCCCTACGGCGCCCCCCAGTTGGACGTGCCGGTACGGCTGAACACCAACGAGAACCCCTACCCGCTGCCCGAGGCGCTCGTCGAGCGGATCACCGAGCGCGTCCGCGCGGCCGCCCGTGACCTCAACCGCTACCCCGACCGGGACGCCGTCGAGCTGCGCACCCGGCTCGCCGCGTACCTGACGGACACCTCCGGGTACGAGGTCGGGCCGGCCGGCGTCTGGGCCGCCAACGGCTCCAACGAGGTCATCCAGCAACTGCTCCAGACCTTCGGCGGACCGGGCCGCACGGCGATCGGTTTCGAGCCGTCGTACTCGATGCACGGCCTCATCGCGCGCGGCACCGGCACCGGATGGATCTCCGGGCCGCGCAACGAGGACTTCACCATCGACCTCGCGGCCGCCGAGAAGGCCATCGCGCAGAACCGGCCGGACGTCGTCTTCGTCACCACCCCCAACAACCCCACCGGCACCGCCGTCCCGGCCGGGACCGTCCTCGCGCTGTACGAGGCCGCGCAGGCCGCCAAGCCGTCCATGGTGATCGTGGACGAGGCCTACATCGAGTTCAGCCACGGCGACTCGCTGCTGCCGCTGCTCGAAGGTCGGCCGAATCTCGTCGTCTCGCGGACGATGTCGAAGGCCTTCGGCGCGGCCGGCCTGCGCCTCGGCTACCTCGCCGCCCACCCGGCCGTCGTGGACGCCGTGCAGCTGGTCCGGCTGCCGTACCACCTGTCGGCCGTCACCCAGGCGACCGCCCTGGCCGCCCTGGAACACACCGGCACGCTGCTGAAGTACGTCGAGCAGCTCAAGGCGGAGCGGGACCGGCTGGTGGCCGAACTGCTGGCGATCGGCTACGAGGTGACCGCCTCCGACGCCAACTTCGTGCAGTTCGGCCGGTTCGAGGACGCGCACGCGATGTGGCGGAAGATCCTCGACCGGGGCGTCCTGGTCCGCGACAACGGCGTACCGGGATGGCTGCGGGTCACCGCCGGGACCCCCGAAGAGAACGACGCGTTCCTCGACGCGGTCCGTGAGATCAAGAAGGAGCAGGGTTCATGAGCCGTGTCGGACGCGTGGAGCGCACGACCAAGGAGACGTCCGTCCTGGTCGAGATCGATCTCGACGGCACCGGCAAGGTCGATGTGGCGACCGGCGTCGGCTTCTACGACCACATGCTCGACCAGCTCGGCCGGCACGGTCTGTTCGACCTGACCGTGAAGACCGACGGCGACCTGCACATCGACTCCCACCACACCATCGAGGACACCGCCCTCGCACTGGGCGCCGCCTTCAGGCAGGCGCTCGGCGACAAGGTGGGCATCTACCGCTTCGGCAACTGCACGGTCCCGCTGGACGAGTCCCTCGCCCAGGTGACGGTGGACCTGAGCGGCCGCCCCTACCTCGTGCACACCGAGCCCGAGAACATGGCGCCGATGATCGGCGAGTACGACACCACGATGACCCGGCACATCCTGGAGTCCTTCGTCGCCCAGGCGCAGATCGCGCTGCACGTGCACGTGCCCTACGGACGCAACGCGCACCACATCGTGGAGTGCCAGTTCAAGGCGCTGGCCCGGGCCCTGCGCTACGCCTCGGAGCGCGACCCGCGCGCGGCCGGCATCCTCCCCTCCACGAAGGGCGCGCTGTGACCGGCCTGTCGACCATTCTGATCGTCGTCGGCCTCTTCCTGGCCGGCGGCATCTACTCCTTCGTCAAGCAGGACATGCCGAGGAGCCTGATCGTGCTGCTCTCCATCGGCGCCGCGATGTGTCTGGTCGCGGGAGTGATGAGGCTGGAGGTGTGGAGTTGACCGCCGCATCCAAGAAGGTCGTCGTCTTCGACTACGGCTTCGGCAACGTCCGCTCCGCCGAGCGCGCCCTCGCGCGCACCGGGGCCGACGTCGAGATCACGCGCGACTTCGACACGGCGATGAACGCCGACGGGCTGCTGGTGCCGGGCGTCGGCGCCTTCGCCGCCTGCATGAAGGGCCTGCGGGACGCCCGCGGGGACTGGATCATCGACCGCCGGCTGGCCGGCGGGCGCCCGGTGATGGGCATCTGCGTCGGCATGCAGATCCTGTTCGCCCGCGGCATCGAGCACGGCGTCCAGACCGAGGGCCTCGACGAGTGGCCCGGCGCGGTCGAGCCCCTCCAGGCGGAGATCGTGCCCCACATGGGCTGGAACACCGTGGAGGCCCCGGCCGACTCCCAGCTGTTCGCCGGCCTGGCCGCGGACGCACGCTTCTACTTCGTGCACTCCTACGCCGTCCAGGACTGGTCCTTCGACGAGCACAACCCCACCATGCAGGCGCCCAGGGTGACCTGGTCGACGCACGGCAAGCCGTTCGTGGCCGCCGTGGAGAACGGCCCGCTGTGGGCCACCCAGTTCCACCCCGAGAAGTCCGGCGACGCCGGAGCCCAGCTCCTCACCAACTGGATCGGAACCCTGTGAGCAAGCTCGAACTCCTCCCCGCCGTCGACGTCCGCGACGGCCAGGCCGTCCGGCTCGTGCACGGCGAGTCGGGGACGGAAACTTCTTACGGTTCGCCCCTGGAGGCCGCCCTCGCCTGGCAGCGCTCGGGCGCCGAATGGCTGCACCTGGTCGACCTGGACGCCGCGTTCGGCACCGGCGACAACCGCGCGCTGATCGCCGAGGTCACGGGCGCGATGGACATCAAGGTGGAGCTGTCCGGCGGCATCCGCGACGACGACACCCTCGCCGCCGCCCTCGCCACCGGCTGCACCCGCGTCAACCTGGGCACGGCCGCCCTGGAGACCCCCGAGTGGGTCGCCGAGGTCATCGCCGAGCACGGCGACAAGATCGCCGTCGGACTCGACGTCCGCGGCACCACCCTGCGCGGCCGCGGCTGGACCCGGGACGGCGGCGACCTCTACGAGACGCTGGAGCGCCTGAACAAGGAGGGCTGCGCGCGGTACGTCGTCACCGACATCGCCAAGGACGGCACGCTCCAGGGCCCCAACCTGGACCTGCTGCGCACCGTGTGCGCCGCGACGGACCGTCCGGTCGTCGCCTCCGGCGGGGTGTCCTCCCTCGACGACCTGCGCGCCATCGCCGAACTGGTCCCCCTCGGTGTGGAGGGCGCCATCGTCGGGAAGGCGCTCTACGCGAAGGCGTTCACCCTGGAAGAGGCCCTGGAGGCAGTGTCACCATGACGTCCGAAGCCGTACGGCGCGTGCAGAGCGGAAATCCCTGGGAAGAGACTCTCGGCTTCGCGCGCGCCGTCGCGGCGGGCGACATGGTGCTGGTGGCGGGCACGACGTCCTTCAAGGGCAGCGTGCTGTACGGGGAGGGCGACCCCTACGAACAGGCCAAAGTGGCCTTCACCAGCGCCCTGGAGGCGATCGCCGAGTTCGGGCTGGGACCCGAGTCGGTGGTCAGGACCCGGATGCACCTGGCGCATCCACGGGACGTCGACGAGGTGGGCCGGGCCCACAAGGAACTCTTCGACACCGTGCGCCCGGCCGCGACCCTGCTGGTTGTGGAGGGGTTCATCGACCCGCGCGTCCTGGTCTCCGTGGAACTGGAAGCCTTCAGAGGCAACAGAGGCAACTAGAAGCAATCAGAGGAGCCGTGGATTCATGACCCTGGCGGTCCGAGTCATCCCCTGCCTGGACGTGGACAACGGCCGGGTCGTCAAGGGCGTCAACTTCCAGAACCTGCGCGACGCGGGCGACCCCGTCGAGATGGCCAAGGTGTACGACGCCGAGGGCGCCGACGAGCTGACGTTCCTGGACATCACCGCTTCGTCGGGCAACCGCGAGACCACCTACGACGTGGTCCGGCGCACGGCCGAGCAGGTGTTCATCCCGCTCACCGTCGGCGGCGGGGTGCGCACCCCCGAGGACGTCGACAAGCTGCTGCGGGCCGGCGCCGACAAGGTCGGCGTCAACACCGCCGCGATCGCCCGCCCGGAGCTGATCAAGGAGATCGCCGAGCGCTTCGGCAGCCAGGTCCTGGTGCTCTCCGTGGACGCCCGCCGCACCGGGACGGGATCCTTCGAGGTCACCACCCACGGCGGTCGCCGCGGCACCGGCATCGACGCCGTCGAGTGGGCCCACCGCGCCGCCGAGCTGGGCGCCGGCGAGATCCTGCTCAACTCGATGGACGCGGACGGCACCAAGGACGGCTACGACCTGGAGATGATCGCCGCCGTCCGAAAGCACGTGTCGGTCCCGGTCATCGCCTCCGGCGGCGCCGGCAAGCTCTCCGACTTCCCCCCGGCCGTCGAGGCGGGCGCGGACGCGGTCCTGGCCGCGTCGGTCTTCCACTTCGGCGACCTGCGCATCGGCGAGGTCAAGCAGGCGCTGCGAGCGGCGGGCCACCCGGTCCGCTGAGGCGTCCCCCACCGACGTCGGCCCCGGCCACCAGGTACCCGGTGGCCGGGGCCGACGCGTGAGCGGACACGAAGGCCGGACTACCCGGACCACCCCCTGGCCTGCGCCAGCTGCACGTAGTTGCCGACCGTGTCGTCCAGCACCGCGGTGATCACCGGACCCTGCTCCCGGGGCTCCTGCGGGAAGTGCACGCCGAGGCCGCTCAGCCGCTCGAACTCCGCCCGCATGTCGTCCACGGAGAACACGATGCAGGGCAGGGCGGCCTCCCGCAGCGCCGCGCGGTACGGCGCCGCGACCGGGCCGTGGCCGGGTTCCAGCAGCAGCTGGAGGTCCCGCTGGGCGCCCTCGGCCGCGCCCACGGTGACGTACTGCGCGCCGCCGCCCAGGTCCAGGTGGACGCGGGTCTCGAAGCCGAGGACGTCGGTGTAGAAGGCATGGGCCCTGGCGACGTCGTCGACGTACACGCTGGTCACGGCGACCTTGATCACTGCGGCGTCCTCTCAGACGCCGAGCTGCTTGCCGCTGTGCAGTGCGGTGACGGCGTCCTCGTCACCGACCAGGTCCACCGTGGCGGCGCTCTGCCGGCCGTACAGGAACAGCAGCAGCTCCGAGGGCTCGCCGGTCGCCGTGACGACCGGGGTGCCGCGGTTGGCGACCGCCGTACGCCCGTCCGGGCGGCGCAGCACCAGACCGGTCGGGGTGCCACGGCCCATCAGCCGGGCGGTGCGCTCCAGGCGCGACCACAGGGCGTCCTGGAATACCGGGTCCAGCTCACGGGGCGTCCAGTCGGGCTGGGCGCGGCGCACGTCCTCGCCGTGGATGTAGAACTCGACGGTGTTCGACGCCTCGTCGAGCTGCTTGATCCGGAAGGGGGAGAACCGCGGCGGGCCGGTACGGATCAGCTGGATCAGCTCCTCGTACGGCTTGGCGGCGAACTCCTCCATCGTCCTGTCCAGCCGGGACGCGAGCTGCTTGACGATGATGCCGCCGGCCGCGTCGGGCCGGCGCTCGCGCACCACCACGTGCGCGGCCAGGTCGCGGGTCCGCCAGCCCTCGCAGAGGGTCGGCGCCTCGGGCCCCACCGTCTCCAAGAGCTCGGCGAGCAGAAGTCGTTCACGCTTGGCGAAAGTCGACATGCCGTCAGCCTACGACCGTCCGGCGGGTCCGCCCAGTGGACATCGGCCCGGGAGTGTCACCACCGCGCGGCACAATGACCCCATGAGCAGCACGCCCGCCCGTCGCCCGGCCGCCGCCCCTCATCGAGGCGCTCCGCCCCACGGTTCCCCGTCCAGCGGCCCCGGTTCCCCCTCCAGCGGTCTCGCCCCGGACATCGCCGCGCGCCTCAGGCGCAGCCCCGACGGCCTCGTGCCGGCCATCGCCCAGCAGTACGACACCGGAGAGGTGCTCATGCTCGGCTGGATGGACGACGAGGCGCTGCACCGCACCCTGACGACCGGCCGGTGCACCTACTGGTCGCGCAGCCGCCGCGAGTACTGGGTCAAGGGCGACACCTCCGGCCACTTCCAGTGGGTCAAGGCGGTCGCCCTGGACTGCGACGCCGACACCCTCCTGGTCAAGGTCGACCAGGTCGGCGCCGCCTGCCACACCGGCGCCCGCACCTGCTTCGACGCCGACGTGCTCCTCGAGGACGCCGGGGGCGCCGGTTCCGGCACCTCCGCCTCCGATCAGTAAGGTCAGCCGTCATGGATCTCGAGACGTTCCGCAAGCTGGCCACCGACCGCCGCGTCGTTCCGGTCACCCGCAAGCTCCTCGCGGACGGCGACACCCCGGTCGCGCTCTACCGCAAACTGGCCGCCGAGCGCCCCGGCACCTTCCTGCTGGAGTCCGCGGAGAACGGCCGTTCCTGGTCCCGGTACTCGTTCGTCGGCGTGCGCTCGGCGGCCACGCTCACCGCGCGCGACGGACAGGCCCACTGGCTCGGCACCCCGCCCGTCGGCGTCCCCGTCGACGGCGACCCGCTGGCCGCCCTGCGCGCCACCATCGAGGCCCTGCACACGCCCCACCAGGAGGGCCTGCCGCCCTTCACCGGCGGCATGGTCGGCTACCTGGGCTACGACATCGTCCGCCGGCTGGAGAAGATCGGCCCCGGCGAGCGCGACGACCTCCGGCTGCCCGAGCTGACCATGCTCCTCACGAGCGACCTCGCCGTGATGGACCACTGGGAGGGCTCCGTCCTGCTGATCGCCAACGCGATCAACCACAACGACCTCGACACGGGCGTGGACGAGGCCCACGCGGACGCCGTCGCCCGCCTCGACGCCATGGAGGCGGACCTCTCGCGCGCCGTGGCCCAGCCGCCCGCCGTCCTGCCCCCCTCCGAGCTGCCGGAGTACACGGCCCGGTGGGGCGGCCCCGACTTCCGGCGGGCCGTCGAGGACGTCAAGGAGCGCATCCGCGCGGGCGAGGCCTTCCAGGTCGTCCCCTCCCAGCGCTTCGAGACGCCGTGCACGGCGAGCGCGCTCGACGTCTACCGGGTCCTGCGGGCCACCAACCCCTCGCCGTACATGTACCTGTTCCGCTTCGACGGCTTCGACGTCGTGGGTTCCTCCCCGGAGGCGCTGGTCAAGGTCGAGGACGGGCGCGCCATGGTGCACCCCATCGCCGGCACCCGGCACCGCGGGGCGACCCCGCAGGAGGACCAGGCGCTCGCCGACGAGCTGCTGGCCGACCCCAAGGAGCGCGCCGAGCACCTCATGCTCGTCGATCTGGGCCGCAACGACCTGGGACGGGTCTGCGAACCCGGCTCCGTCGAGGTCGTCGACTTCATGTCCGTCGAGCGCTACTCCCACGTCATGCACATCGTCTCGACGGTCACGGGCCGGGTCGCGGCGGGCCGCACCGCCTTCGACGTCCTCACCGCCTGCTTCCCGGCGGGCACCCTCTCCGGCGCCCCCAAACCCCGCGCCATGCAGATCATCGACGAACTGGAACCGTCCCGCCGCGGCCTGTACGGCGGCTGCGTCGGCTACCTGGACTTCGCCGGCGACTCCGACACCGCCATCGCCATCCGCACCGCCCTGCTGCGCGACGGCACCGCCTACGTCCAGGCCGGCGCCGGCGTCGTCGCCGACTCCGACCCGGTCGCCGAGGACCAGGAGTGCCGCAACAAGGCGGCGGCCGTGCTCCGCGCGGTCCACACCGCCAACCGGCTGGCCAAGTAGGGGCGCTCCGCGCGAAGTAGGACGAGGCTCACGTGAACCCCGGGTGACGGTTCGCCCGGGGTTCAGGCGATAGTGGAGTACGTGACTGCCGTTCCTCATCCCCGTTCCGAAGCCGCCGCTCCCGCCCGGTCCGGCCGCCGGAGCCTCGCGCTCGCCCTGATGTGCGGTGCGCTGGGCGCGGCTCTGGTCCTGCTCGCGACCCGGCAGCGCTGGTCGCAGGGCACGGCGACGGTGGCAGGCGGCGCCTTCCCCCTGACCGCCAAGGGCAGCGACGTCACGGGTGTTCCGGCGGCGCTCGCCATAGTGGGCCTCGCCGCGCTCGTCGCCGTCTTCGCCGTCCGCCGGGCGGGCCGCCTCGCCGTCTCCGCCCTCCTCGCGCTCTCCGGGGCCGGCATCGCCGTCGCCGCGCTGCTCGGCGCCTCCGACAGCTCCGCGCTCGACGACGAGGCCGCCAAGGCCTCCGGGGACACCGCCGCGGCCGTCGCCTCCCTCACCCACACGGCCTGGCCGTACGCCGCCGCGGCGGGTGGCGCCCTGATCCTCCTGGCGGGCCTGCTCGCCCTGCGCTACGGCCGCCTGTGGCCGGCCATGTCGGGCCGCTACGAGCGCGACGGCACCCCCCGGGCCCGGCGCAGGGCCCCGGTCGTCGACCCCGACCGCCCCGAGGACATCTGGAAGGCCCTGGACCGCGGCGAGGACCCCACGGGCACGGACCCGGCCTGATCCGCCCCCCCCGCGTCCGGTTGCCCGGTGTGGCGAACCAGACTCGGTCGGAAGCCACCCCGGCACTTCTGCACGCGTGCGCGTACGGGACAATGGAGGACGAGCCCCGGCTCGGACATGTACGACCCGTACGCCACATAGACAGCAACGAGGAGCAAGTCATGGCGGGCAGCAGCCACGGACACACCCCGGCCGCCTGGACCGGTGTCACCATCGCCTTCATCGGTTTCTGCGTCGCGGGCGCGTTCATGGTGATGGCCGAGCCGCTCGGCTTCTGGGCCGGAATGGTGATCGTGGTCCTCGGTGGTGTCGTCGGCGCCGCCATGAGCGCCATGGGCCTCGGCATGCCGAAGGACGCCCACCCGGTGCACCAGGTCACGGCGGCGCGCGAGCCGGCCGGCGCCGAGGGCTGACGCCCGCGAACGACCTCGCGCGAGGGGCGGCCGGCGCGGAACCGGCCGTCCCTCACGCGCGCGCGGACGTGTCGCGGGGCACAATGCGAGGCGTGAACGCAGACAGCCGCAGCGTGACGCCGTCCGCTCCCACGACCGTCCTGGCCCGGCTCGCGGTGCCCGCCGGGATCCTCGCGGCCGTGGTGGGCGCCTTCGCGTACGTGGCCGCCGTCGACCCCAACGAGCCGGGCCACTACCCGGTCTGCCCGCTGCTGCGGGTCACGGGCCTGTCCTGTCCCGGCTGCGGCGGTCTGCGCAGCGCCCACGCCTTCGCGCACGGCGACCTGGTGACCGCGCTGCACGCCAATGCCATGGCCGTGGCCGGCTACGCGGGCTTCGTGGTGCTGTGGACCGTCTGGGTGGTCCGCGCGGCACGGGGCCGCCCGGTCCGCATCGATCCCGGACCGGTCCCGATGTGGACGCTGGGCACGTTGCTGGTGGTCTTCACGGTGGTCCGGAACCTGCCGTCCGGCGGCTGGCTGCTTCCTTGACCGCCGGTGGGCGTCCGGCACGGGGGCACCTCCCGCCCGAGCCGTGCGAAGCTGGTTCGGGGGTGGGGGAGGGACCGCCCTCCACCGGATACGGGGCCACCGCCCTCCACCGGATGCGAGGCCACCGCCCTCCTCCGGATACCATCGCAGTGACCATCCATCTCCTCTGGTCGCTGGAACCGCAACCGTCTGGAAGGGGGCCGCTCGCGTGAGTGTGCTCGACGAGATCATCGACGGAGTCCGTGCCGACCTCGCGGAGCGGCAGGCGCGCGTCAGCCTCGACGAGCTCAAGGAGCGCGCCGCCAAGGCCCCCGCGGCCAAGGACGGGGTCGCCGCGCTCAAGGGCGACGGCGTCAAGGTGATCTGCGAGGTCAAGCGCTCCAGCCCCTCCAAGGGCGCGCTGGCCGCGATCGCCGACCCGGCGGGCCTCGCCGCCGACTACGAGGCGGGCGGCGCCGCGGTCATCTCCGTCCTCACCGAGGAACGCCGCTTCGGCGGCTCGCTCGCCGACCTCGAAGCGGTCCGCGCCCGCGTCGACATCCCGGTGCTGCGCAAGGACTTCATCGTCACGTCGTACCAGCTGTGGGAGGCCCGCGCGTACGGCGCCGACCTCGCCCTGCTGATCGTCGCCGCCCTCGACCAGCCGGCCCTGGAGTCGCTGATCGAGCGCGCCGTCTCCATCGGCCTCACCCCGCTCGTCGAGGTGCACGACGAGGACGAGGTCGAGCGCGCCGTGGACGCGGGCGCCAAGCTGATCGGTGTCAACGCCCGCAACCTCAAGACCCTCGAGGTCGACCGGAGCACGTTCGAGCGGGTCGCCCCCGAGATCCCGGACCACCTCGTCAAGATCGCCGAGTCCGGCGTCCGGGGCCCGCACGACCTGATCGCCTACGCCAACGCCGGCGCCGACGCGGTCCTGGTCGGCGAGTCCCTCGTCACCGGCCGCGACCCGAAGACGGCGGTCGCCGACCTGGTGGCGGCGGGCGAACACCCCGCACTGCGGCACGGCCGGGGCTGACCCCGCTAGGCTGGGCACGATGACGCTCCCGATCACCCTCACGGCCCCGGACCGGTACGCCCGCCTCGCGCGCGGCTGCCGCCCCCGTGGCTGCCGCGCGCCCGCCCGCAGGGTGCACGGCCGCAGGGTGCGGTACGTCATCGGAGACGAGCCGGGCCAGGTGAACGGACGCCGATGGCAGCGCGCCCCCCAGGGGCGCAGCGCAGTGTCCGTCCACGCGGCTTTGCCGTCCTGGCGCGACCGGCCACACCCGGCCTGAGGTCGTCGGACCAGCTCCGCCCCACGGCGATCGGTTTCTCCCCAACTCACCGTGAGGTTTCCGCATGCCCAGCGAGTTCTTCGTTCCCGACCCCGAGGGCCGGGTCCCCACCGCCGAAGGCTACTTCGGCGCCTTCGGCGGCAAGTTCATCCCGGAGGCCCTGGTCGCCGCCGTGGACGAGGTCGCCGTCGAGTACGACAAGGCCAAGCACGACCCCGAGTTCGCCCGCGAGCTCGACGACCTGCTCGTCAACTACACCGGCCGGCCCAGCTCCCTCACCGAGGTGCGGCGGTTCGCCGAACACGCCGGTGGCGCCCGGGTGTTCCTCAAGCGCGAGGACCTCAACCACACCGGCTCCCACAAGATCAACAACGTGCTCGGCCAGGCGCTGCTCACCAGGCGCATGGGCAAGACGCGCGTCATCGCGGAGACCGGCGCCGGCCAGCACGGCGTCGCCACCGCCACCGCCTGCGCGCTGTTCGGCCTCGAGTGCACCATCTACATGGGCGAGATCGACACGCAGCGGCAGGCCCTCAACGTGGCCCGGATGCGCATGCTCGGCGCCGAGGTTGTCGCGGTGAAGTCCGGCAGCCGCACGCTGAAGGACGCCATCAACGAGGCCTTCCGCGACTGGGTGGCCAACGTCGACCGCACCCACTACCTGTTCGGCACGGTCGCCGGACCGCACCCCTTCCCGGCGATGGTCCGCGACTTCCACCGCGTCATCGGCGTCGAGGCCCGCCGCCAGATCCTGGAGCGCACCGGACGCCTGCCCGACGCGGCCGTCGCCTGCGTCGGCGGCGGTTCCAACGCCATCGGCCTCTTCCACGCCTTCATCCCGGACACGGACGTACGCCTCATCGGCTGCGAGCCGGCCGGGCACGGCGTCGAGACCGGCGAGCACGCCGCCACCCTCACCGCAGGCGAGCCCGGCATCCTGCACGGCTCCCGCTCCTACGTCCTCCAGGACGACGAGGGCCAGATCACCGAGCCGTACTCGATCTCGGCCGGCCTGGACTACCCGGGCATCGGCCCCGAGCACTCCTACCTCAAGGACAGCGGCCGCGGCGAGTACCGCGCGGTCACCGACGACGCGGCCATGCAGGCGCTGCGCCTGCTGTCGCGCACCGAGGGCATCATCCCGGCCATCGAGAGCGCGCACGCGCTGGCCAGCGCCCTGGAGGTCGGCAGGGAGTTGGGCGAGGACGGGCTGATCGTCGTCAACCTCTCCGGCCGCGGTGACAAGGACATGGACACGGCCGCCCGCTACTTCGGCCTGTACGACACCGACGCCGAGGTCGCCGCCGACGCGGCCGACTCCGCCGAGATCGAGGGGGACGCCAAGTGAGCGGCGCTGCATCGAACAGCAAGAGGGGCGAACTGCTGGCGGACACCCTCGCCGCCGCCAAGGCCGAGGGACGTGCCGCGCTCATCGCCTACCTGCCGGCCGGGTTCCCGACGGTCGACGGCGGCATCGAGGCGATCAAGGCCGTTCTGGACGGCGGCGCCGACGTCGTCGAGGTGGGTCTGCCGCACAGCGACCCCGTCCTCGACGGCCCGGTCATCCAGACCGCCGACGACATCGCCCTGCGCGGCGGCGTACGGATCGCGGACGTCATGCGCACCGTCCGGGAGGCGACCGGGGCCACCGGCAAGCCGGTCCTCGTGATGACGTACTGGAACCCCGTCGACCGCTACGGCGTCGAGCGCTTCACCGCCGAACTGGCCGAGGCGGGCGGGGCGGGCTGCATCCTGCCCGACCTGCCCGTGCAGGAGTCGGCGCTGTGGAGGGAGCACGCCGAGAAGCACGGCCTCGCGACGGTCTTCGTCGTGGCGCCCAGCAGCCAGGACGAGCGGCTCGCCACGATCACCGAGGCGGGCAGCGGATTCGTCTACGCCGCCTCGCTGATGGGGGTCACCGGCACCCGCGAGTCGGTGGGCACGCAGGCCCGGACCCTGGTCGAGCGCACCCGCGCGACCGGCACCGAACTGCCCGTCTGTGTGGGCCTCGGGGTGTCCGACCCCCGGCAGGCCGCCGAGGTCGCCGGCTTCGCCGACGGGGTGATCGTCGGCTCGGCCTTCGTCAAGCGGATGCTCGACGCCCCGGACGAGGCGGCCGGTGTCGCGGCCGTGCGCGAACTCGCGGGCGAGCTGGCGAAGGGCGTGCGCGGCCGGGCCTAGAACGGGACGGGCACCGCACGCGGCCGGGTGTCGGCACGGCCGAGCGGAGCACGTCGGGCACGGGAGGAACCGGTCACTCGAACGGGTGGACCTGGGACCGGGGAGGCGCTGGGCGCCTCCCCGGTTCGTTTCCGGGGTGTGAGCGAGAAGAATCGTGACAGGAAGCGCACCGCCCGGGAGCGGCTGGCGGTCGAGCGGAACAGGCAGAAGGCCGCGGAGCGACGGCGGCGGACGCTGATCGTCGCCGCGAGCGTCGTCTGTGTACTGGGCCTGGCCGCGGTCATCGGCATCGTCGCGGCGAACGCCGGCAAGGACGACGGCGACAGTGCGGGCCCGGTCGTGGCGCCCTCGGGCGCGCAGGGCAAGGACGCCCTCGCGATCCCGGTCGGAAAGGAGAGCGCGAAGTCCACGCTCACCGTGTGGGAGGACTTCCGCTGCCCGGCCTGCAAGTCCTTCGAGGACACCTACCGTTCGACGATCCATGAGCTGACCGATGCCGGAAAGCTGAAGGTGGAGTACCACCTGGCCACCATCATCGACGGCAACATGGGCGGCAGCGGGTCCCGTACCGCGGCCAACGCCGCGGCCTGCGCGCAGGACGCCGGCAAGTTCCCCGCCTACCACGACGTGCTGTACGTGAACCAGCCGGAGGAGACCGACGACGCCTTCGCCGACGACGACAAGCTCCTCGAGCTCGCCGGCAAGGTCGACGGCCTCGACACCCCCGCCTTCCGCACCTGCGTGGGGAAGGGCACCCACGACGGCTGGGTCGAGAAGTCCAACCAGGCCTTCCGCACCGGCGGTTTCACCGGCACCCCGACCGTCCTGTTCAACGGCAAGAACATCTACCAGGACCAGACGATGACGCCGGCCAAGCTGAAGAAGATGGTGGAGGACGCCGACCAGGGGTGAGCCCCGCTCACCGGCCCGTTATGGAGCCGTAGCCGGGCTGCCCGCCGTGGGCCCGGCCCGGCACGGTAGCGTCGACCCTGCCATGGAACTTGCCTACATTCCCAGCCCGTCGCGCGGGGTGATCCACCTCGGCCCCATTCCGCTGCGCGGCTATGCCTTCTGCATCATCATCGGTGTCTTCGTCGCCGTCTGGCTCGGCAACAAGCGCTGGATCGCCCGGGGCGGGCGGGCCGGCACGGTGGCCGACATCGCCGTCTGGGCCGTGCCCTTCGGCCTGGTCGGCGGCCGGCTCTACCACGTGATCACGGACTACGAGCTGTATTTCAGCGAGGGCCGCGACTGGGTGGACGCCTTCAAGATCTGGGAGGGCGGCCTCGGCATCTGGGGCGCGATCGCGCTCGGCGCGGTGGGCGCCTGGATCGGCTGTCGCCGCCGGGGCATCCCGCTGCCCGCGTACGCCGACGCCATCGCGCCGGGCATCGCCCTCGCGCAGGCGATGGGCCGCTGGGGCAACTGGTTCAACCAGGAGCTGTACGGCAAGGAGACCGACCTGCCGTGGGCCCTGCACATCACGTCCTCCGTGGACGGCCGGGTGCCGGGCTACTACCACCCGACGTTCCTGTACGAGTCGCTGTGGTGCGTCGGCGTCGCCCTCCTCGTCATCTGGGCGGACCGCCGCTTCGAGCTGGGTCACGGACGGGCGTTCGCCCTGTACGTCGCCGCGTACTGCGCCGGCCGCTTCTGGATCGAGTACATGCGCGTCGACGACGCCCACCACATTCTCGGTCTGCGGCTGAACAACTGGACCGCGCTCGTCGTGTTCCTGCTGGCCGTGGTGTACCTCGTGATCTCGGCCAGGAAGCGGCCGGGACGGGAGGCCGTGGTGGAACCGGGCGCGGACGACCCCACCGGCGGTGAGGCCGCCTCCGGAGCCGAGGCCGAGGCCGAGGCGAAGGCCGGGTCCACGGAGGACGGCGACGACGCCGAGGCCGGGGCGAAGGCCGACGAGGACGGCAAGGACCAGGACAGCAAGGACGAGGCGGGGGACCGGGCGAAGGACGCCGCCGAGTCCGGCTCGGCGGGCAAGAAGAGCTGACGGCGACTTCCACGACGACGAGGGCGCCCGGGATCTCCGGGCGCCCTCGTCGTGTGCGACGGCTCAGGTGCGACGGGCCAGCGACAGCGTCCGCCGGGCCGTCGCCACCACCGCCGCGTCGATGAACCGGCCGTCCGGCAGCGCCTGGGCGCCCGGCTCGGCCGCTGCCGCCTTCACGATCGTCTCCGCTTCCTCGATCTCCCGCTGCGTGGGCAGGTAGGCCCGTTCGATGATCGGGAGCTGGCGGGGATGGATCGCCGACCGGCCCAGGAAGCCCAGGCTGCGACCGTGCGCGCAGGAGGACGCCAGGCCTTCGAGGTCGCGGATGTCGGGGTGGACCGACTGCGGCGGCGGGGCCAGGCCCGCCGCCCGCGCGGCGACGATCACCCGGGAGCGGGACCAGTCGAGGCCCGCGTCCGCCCGTACGCCGAGGTCGGCCCGCAGGTCGGACTCGCCCAGGGAGATGCCGCGCAGGTCGGGGTGGGCGGCGGCGATGGCGTAGGCGTGTTCGACGCCGAGGGCCGTTTCCAGGAGTGCGTAGAGCGGGCGCGTGCCGTGCTCCGCGACCCGGCCGGCGACCCGGGTGATCTGGGCGGGCGAGGTCACCTTGGGCAGGCGGAGGCCGCGGACGCCGGGGAGGGCCGCCACCGCCCGGAGATCGGGGTCGGCGAGGGGGCCGTCCAGGGCGTTGACCCGGACGTGGACCGGGACCGGCTGTTCCTCGGAGAGCAGCTCGGCGGTGGCCTCGCGGGCGTACTCCTTGCGGTCGGGGGCTACCGCGTCCTCCAGGTCGATCACGACGACGTCCGCCCCGCAGCCAAGGGCCTTGGCGACGACGTGCGGGCGGTCGCCTGGGACGTACAGCCAGGTGAGCGGGAAGGTCACAGGGCGCCCTCCGTCCGCAGGGCCTCCAGGTCGGCCGGGGTGAGGCCCAGTTCGGTGAGGACCGCCTCGGTGTCCGCGCCGTGCGGGCGTCCGGTCCAGCGGATCGCGCCGGGGGTGGAGGAGAGACGGAAGAGGACGTTCTGCATGCGGATCGGGCCCAGTTCGGGATCGTCGACCGTGGTGACGGTGTCCAGGGCCTGGTACTGGGGGTCGGTCAGCACGTCCCGTACGTCCTGGACCGGGGCGACGGCCGCTTCCGCCTTCTCGAAGGCGGCGAGGACGTCGGCGCGGGCGCGGGCGGCGATCCAGGTGCCGACCGCCGTGTCGAGGACGTCGGCGTGGGCGGCCCGTCCGGCGCCCGTCGCGAACCAGGGCTCGTCGATCAGGTCGGGGCGGCCGACCAGCCGCATCACCCGCTCCGCCACCGACTGGGCCGACGTGGACACGGCGACCCAGGTGCCGTCGGCGGTGCGGTAGGTGTTGCGCGGGGCGTTGTTCGCGGAGCGGTTCCCGGTGCGCTCCTGGACGTATCCGAGCTGGTCGTACCAGAGGGGCTGCGGGCCGAGGACGGTCAGGATCGGTTCGATGATCGCCATGTCGACGACCTGGCCCTCGCCCGTGCGGTCGCGGGCGGCGAGGGCCGTCATGACGGCGTACGACGTGGCGAGCGCCGCGATGGAGTCGGCGAGGCCGAACGGCGGCAGGGTCGGGGGCGCGTCGGGTTCGCCGGTGATGGCGGCGAAGCCGCTCATCGCCTCGGCGAGGGTGCCGAAGCCGGGGCGGTGGGCGTACGGGCCGAACTGGCCGAAGCCGGTCACGCGGGTGAGGACCAGCCGGGGGTTGGCCGCCGACAGTTCCTCCCAGCCGAGGTCCCACTTCTCCAGGGTGCCGGGGCGGAAGTTCTCGATGATCACGTCGGCGGTGGCGGCGAGGCGGAGCAGGGTGGCGCGGCCGCCGGGCCTGGACAGGTCCAGGGTGATGGTGCGCTTGTTGCGGCCGAGGATTTTCCACCACAGGCCGACGCCGTTCTTGGAGGGGCCGTGGCCCCGGGACGGGTCGGGTTTCGACGGGTGCTCGACCTTGACGACCTCCGCGCCGAAGTCACCGAGCATGGTGGCGGCGAGGGGCCCGGCGAAGAGGGTGGCCAGGTCCAGGACGCGCAGACCGGTGAGGGGCGCGGCGCCCGTCCCGGTGGCGGTGCGGGCGTTGCTCGGTCCGGTCATGACGTGTGCCGCTCCTCGGTCTCGGAGCGGTGCGGCACCGACGCGGAGGCGTCCGGACGGAAGTCCCGTCCCGGCACGGTCTCCCCGCGCTGCGGGGCCTTCTCGGCGTGGGCGACGAGGTCCGTGTGCGTGCTGCCGGGCACGACGATGTCGGTCATGGGCGTGCAGCCTCCCGGTGGGTGAGGTGGGCGAGGGTGTCGAATCCGGTGCCGTCGAAGTCGGCGACGGAGGTGGCCAGGCGGTTCTTGAGCGGGGCCGTCCAGCGGTCGGGGAGGGCGGCCGGGTCGCCGGCGAGCAGCGCGGCGACGCCGCCGGCGGTGGCTCCGTCGGAGTCGGTGTCCAGGCCGCCGGACACGGCACGGCAGACGGAGCCGGTGAAGTCGCCGTCGGCGTGGGTGAGGGCGGCTGCGATCAGGGCGGTGTTGGGGACGGCGTGGACCCAGTGGTGGGTCGTGCCGTGCACGGCGTGGAGTTCGTCCACGACCGTGTCGAAGTCGGCGTGCTCGTGGGCGAGTCCGATCGCGTGGGTGACGGCCCGGGACAGGCGGGAGCGGGGCGGGACCACGGCGAGGCCGGTGCGCAGGCAGGCGTGGACGTCGTGCCCGCCCGTCGCGGCGGCGGCGACGGTGGCCGCCGTGAACATCGCCGCGTAGACGCCGTTCGCGGTGTGGGTGAGGGTGGCGTCGCGGTACGCCTGCTCGGCGGCGGCGGCCGGGTCCCCGGGGTTGGTCCAGCCGTGGACGTCGGCGCGGATCAGCGCGCCGATCCACTCGCGGAAGGGGTTGCGCCGGCGGGCGGTGTGCGGGGGTTCTACGCCGCAGAGGAGGTTGCGGTAGGCGACGCGTTCGGCCGTGAAGGTGCGCCCGGCGGGGAGCTCGTCCAGCCACAGGCGTGCCACGTCGGCGGTGGTGAAGGCCCGGCCGTGCCGCCGGAGCAGGAGCAGGTTGAGCAGGGGGTAGTTGAGGTCGTCGTCCTCGGGCATGCCGTCGATGTTCTCGGCGAGGGAGGTGTGCGCCGAGCGGCGGTTCCAGGGGTGCGCCTCCAGCAGGGCGGGCGGGACGCCCCGGGCCGTGAAGTAGGTGGTGAGGGGCCAGTTGCCGGTGGCGCCGGCCAGGGCGCGGATGGCGTCGAGGGGGAGCTTCTCCACGGGTTTGCCCAGGAGACAGCCCGCCGCCCGGCCCAGCCAGGCGGCTTCCAGGCCGGCCGGGGCGGGAACCGGGCCGCGCCCGCCCGCGGGATCGGCAGGCCACGCCGGACAGGCGGCCCTGATGCCCGGGAGGTCCTCCGGCTCGTCCTGTGCCAAGGCGCTCGGCAGGTCCGCCAGTTCGTCCAGCAGGTCCTCCGCCAGGAGGCGCAGGTAGCGCGACGCGCGCCGGGGGGACGCGCCGGCTCGCTCCGGGGCCTCCCAGCCGCCCGCCGCCCGCCAGCGGGCCGCGACCGCCGAGGGCTCGCGGCCGTCCTGGGCCGCCTGCCGCAGTTCGTGGCCGACGAGGTCCTCGGGCTGGACCCAGGTCAGGCGGAGCATCACCGGCCTCCGAGGGCGGCGAACGCCCGCTCGTGCGCCCGGCGGCGCTGGACGTCCTTGTCGAAGATCTCCCGGGCGACCTCGGCGAGGGCGGTCGCCGGCGACCACAGGTCCAGGCGGCTGGCCTTTGCGACCCGCTTCGACCACTCGTCCGGCACGGGGGAACCGAGGGCGCCGGTCACCGCGCCGGCCATCGTCGCGATCGAGTCGCAGTCGCGGCCGTAGTTCACCGCGCCCAGCACGGCGTGGCGGTAGTCGCCGCCGGCCACCACCATCATGCCCAGGGCGACGGGGAGTTCCTCGACGGCGTGCACACGGGAGGGGCGGCGGGCGGCCAGGGAGGGCTGCCGGTAGTCGGGGCCGACGGTGTCGTACGGCGCCACCGCCTGCCGCAGCGGGACCAGCGCCGACTCGAAGTCCTGGTGGCGGGAGGCCACTTCGCAGACCCGCTCGATCGCGGTCCGGGTGCCGTCCTTGGCCAGGGACAGGCACGCCGTCACCACCGAGTCGGGTGTCGCGCCGGGTGCGCAGGCCGCGGCCACCGCCGCCGCGAGGACGCCCGCCGCCTCACGGCCGTACGACGACTGGTGGGCGCCCGCCAGGTCGATCGCCTCGGCGTAGGCGGCCGCCGGGTCGGCCGCGTTGACCAGCCCCACCGGGGCCATGTACATCGCCGCACCGCAGTTGACGATGTTGCCGACGCCCGCCTCGCGCGGGTCGACATGGCCGTAGTGGAGTCTGGCGACCAGCCACTTCTCCGCCAGGAAGACGCGCTGCAGGGGGAGCGCCTCGGCCTCCAGTTCCGGGATCCAGCGGGGGTTCGTCATCAGGTCGGGGACCAGGTGGCCGGCGAGCGCGTACGCGTCGAGGTGGTCGCGGACCGTGGTGTAGACCCTGATCAGCGCGTGGGTCATCAAGGTGTCGTCGGTGACGTGGCCGTCGCCCTTGTGGTACGGCGCGATGGGGCGGGCCGTGCGCCAGTCGTCGCCGTTCCAGGGGCCGACGACGCCGTGCACGCGGCCGCCGTGGCGCCGGCGGATCTGGTCGGGGGAGTAGCCCTCCACCGGGCCGCCGAGGGCGTCGCCGACGGCCGCGCCGACGAGGGCTCCCGTGACGCGTTCCTCCAGCCTTGCGCCTCCCGGGGTCCGCCTCGTCGGGGACTGCCGCTCGAGGGTTTCCCCGGACCTGCCGCCGCTTTCTTCTGTTTTGGGTGTCATGGGCCGAATCATCCTCCTGGTGCGGCCGGTTGCGCGGCTTCCAGCAGTTCGGCGAGTTCCACCAGGTCCGTGCCGGTGAGGCGGGGCAGGACGCAGCCGGAGAGGGTGCGGCAGGCGGCGCGCCAGGTCGCCGGGACCGACGCGGCACCGCCCAGCGCCCCGGTCAGCGCGCCCGCGAGCGCGGGGGCGGAGTCCGCGACCCGCGACAGACAGGCCGCCGCCGGTACGGCCTCCGCGATCCGCCCGCCCGACGCGACGGCCAGGGCGAGGGCGACCGGGACGGTCTCGGCGGCGGCGACGCCGTAGCTGTAGACGTGGTCGACGATCTGGTGTTCCAGCAGCGGCACCAGCGCGAACGTGCTCTCCGAGGCCCGTGCGAGGGTGAGCGCGTGACGGGCGTTGCGGCCGATCTCCGTCCCCTCGGGCAGTTCGGCGAGCGCCGCGGCCACACAGGCCCCGGTGTCCGCGCCGGCCAGGGCCAGGGAGAGGGCCGCCGCCATCGCGCGGGCGCCGTGCACGCCGTCGCCGTCCTGCGTGTAGCGGGCGTCGAACTCGGCCAGTTCGGCGGCGAGTCGGGGGTCGCCGGGGTGGGCCACCGCCAGCACGCAGGCGCGGATGCAGGCCGCGTCGTCGAAGTAGTGCGGGTTGTCGTGGCCGGTGGCGGGCGGGCGCAGGCCGGTGGCCAGGTTGCCGAGGCCCGCCCGGACCGAGATACGGGCGCGCAGGGGGAGCACGGCCGACTCCACCTCGGGCGCGCGCTCCGCCGCCGCCGCGACCTCGCTGGCGACGGCGTTCCAGGTGAGATCGATGGCGGCGCGCATACGGCGCTGGCGGCTGAGGTCGCCGAGGACGGTGTCGTCACCCGCCCGCAGGACCGCCTCCGCGGCGAAGGCCGCCCACTCGGCGTCGTCGGAGGGACCCAGGCGGAGGGGCTCGGGGGACTGGTTCAGGGCGATGGGGACGGGGAGGGTCGTCGTCGCGTTCTGCTCGGCGAAGGTGTCCAGTTCGCGGGTGAGGCGGCGGGTCCACTCCGGCATGCGGGCGGCGCGGTGACGGGCGGCGGGCCAGCCGGCGGCGTCGCCCGCGGCGAGGCCGAGCAGGAGGCCCTCGGTCCGGCGAGGGGCCGGTCCGGCCTCGGCTTCGCCCTCGGCCGGGAAGCGTCTCCCACCCGTACCGCCCGTGCGGGCGTCGCCGTCGGGTGCGGGTGGCCCCAGCGGGAGGTCCCCGCCGCCGGCGGCCGCGCGTGCGCCCGGCTCCGCCGTGATCGTGGCGTCCGCGGCGTCCGTGGTGTCGGTGTCGGCATCGATGCTGCCGCTGCCGTCGGTGGTCGCGGGCCCGGTCGGCCTCGTCGGGGTGGTGCGGGGCGTGGCGGCTTCGCCGTCGGCGGCGGGTGCGGGCGGCTCCGCCGTGATGGTGCGGCCGGTGATGTCCACCGCGTCGGTGGTCGCGGGTGCGGGCGGTTCCGCCGTGGTCGTGCCGTTCGTGGCGGCGGCGTCCACGGGCGGCGCCAGGGCCACCGGGCCGCCCGCCGCACCCTCGTCCCACGAGCCCGCCGCACCCTCGTCCCACGGGCCCGGCGGCCTCATGAGGTGGCCGCCGGAGTCAGGAGGTCGGCCACGTCCAGGACGTGGTGGCCGCAGACCGACGGGAGGCAGCTGCCGCGGGCCGGGCCGATGGCGGCCGCCCAGTCCGGGGGGATCGCCGAGACGCCCTGGCCGGCGCCGGCCAGGGCGCCCGCCACCGCGGCCGTCGTGTCGGCGTCGCGGCCCATGTTGACGGCCGTGAGGACGGCCCGGGCGAAGTCGCCGTCGGCCGCCGCGTACGCGCCGAAGGCGAGGGCGACCGCCTCGGGGGCCAGGTCGGTCCAGGGGTAGCCGCCGATGACGACGGCGGAGCGGACGGCGCGTTCGCCGCGGTGGGCGACCGCGACCGCGCGGCGCAGGGAGCGGGCCGTCCAGGAGTCGTCGGGGATCACGGCCAGGGCGGCGGCGACCACGGCGACCGTCGGTGCTCCCGCCATCGCGGCCGCGACGCCCGCCGCGACCGCCTGGCCGCCGTAGATGCCCTCGCCGTCGTGGCTGACCGAGCCGTCGACGGCGACCAGGCGGGCGGCCTCGGCCGGGCGGCCCGCGGCGAAGACGCCGAAGGGGGCGGCGCGCATCGCGAGGCCGTCACTCCAGGCGTGCCGGTGCTGGGCGGAGACGGGGGCGGCCAGGCCCCGGCGGAGGTTCTCCAGGGTGCCGCGTTCACTGAAGCCCGCTCCGCGGAAGGGGCCCTCGTGGCGGTCGGTGATCCACCGGTGCCAGGCCGCTTCCACGTCGGCGGGGGTCAGCGCGGAGCCGTGCCGCGCCAGCAGGAGGCCCGAGAAGATCGCGTACTCGGTGTCGTCGGTGCCGGCCGGGTGGTCGGTGACGTAACCCGTGACCCGGCCCCAGCGGGCGCGGATCTCGGACGGCTTGAGGTTCTCGGCCGGTGCGCCGAGGGCGTCTCCCACGGCCAGGCCGAGCAGTGCGCCGCGGGCCCGGTCGCGGAGGCCGGTGGCGTCCTCCGGCGCCGGGACCGGGGGCATGCAGGCGATCGATGCCATACGGGGCCTTCCCTCCGGGGGCCGCGCACGGGTGCGGAGCCCTTTGCGGATGTGTCCCACCGTCGGCGGTTGACCTGAGCCTCCCGAGCCGTCATGTCACCCGGTCGACATCTGTGCGCACTCCCGATCGAATGAGCGGCAAACGGTAAAGCCGCAGGTTAGCGGAGCCTTTCCTTGCTGGCGGGGAGGGAAGGGCGAGCGTATTCTCAGCGTTGTCAAAATATGGAATGAGTCCAAAGAGGGCTGTCCGGGGGTCACGCCGGGCGGCGCGGAGACGTACGTCTGGAGATCGGCATGGCTCTCATCGAGACCGAGGCGGCGCTGCACGAGGCGCACCGGGACAACCACACCCACCGGGACGTGAACGGCGGCTGGCTGCGGCCGGCCGTCTTCGGCGCGATGGACGGCCTCGTCTCCAACCTCGCCCTGATGGCCGGTGTCGCCGGCGGGGCGGCCGAGCGGCAGACCGTCGTGCTCGCCGGGCTCGCGGGTCTCGCCGCCGGTGCCTTCTCGATGGCCGCCGGCGAGTACACCTCCGTCGCCTCGCAGCGCGAACTCGTCGAGGCCGAACTCGACGTCGAGCGGCGCGAGCTGAAAAAGCACCCGAAGGACGAGGAGGCCGAGCTGGCCGCGCTCTACGAGTCCCGCGGCGTCGAACCGGAGCTAGCCCGGC
Source organism: Streptomyces sp. NPDC088766 (assembly GCF_044750845.1). NCBI lineage: Bacteria > Bacillati > Actinomycetota > Actinomycetes > Kitasatosporales > Streptomycetaceae > Streptomyces > Streptomyces sp. NPDC088766. The sequence goes on from NZ_JBIVKQ010000013.1 coordinate 202,750, forward strand.
AGGTCGCCTCGCAGCTGTCGCGCGACCCCGAGCAGGCCCTGGAGATACACGCCCGCGAGGAACTGGGCGTCGACCCCTTCGACCTGCCCTCGCCACTGGTCGCCGCCGTCTCCAGCTTCGGAGCCTTCGCGCTGGGCGCCCTGCTGCCCGTCCTGCCCTATCTGCTGGGCGCGACCGTGCTCTGGCCGGCCCTCCTGCTCGCACTGCTCGGGCTGTTCCTGTGCGGTGCGGTGGTGGCCAGGGTGACCGCGCGGACCTGGTGGTACAGCGGGCTGCGGCAGCTCGCCCTCGGTGGTGCGGCGGCCGGTGTGACGTACGCCCTGGGCGGTTTCTTCGGAACGGCCGTAGGATAGATCGGATGCTACTTATGCGATGGGCCGTATAAGTAGCCGTTACTCGCTGGTTTCGCGCGCTTAACCACCGGGCATGAGCCGTAAGCGCTGTGGGCAATGACGCCTTCGGTGCACCCGCGGAGTGGGTTACGACGCCCCCTCCGCCCCCGCGGACCGACGGACACCGGTCCGACCGATGGTGTCCGGTCAAGTCCCCCCATACATTTTCAGCCGCTCGTGCGGCACCCCGCCGCCACCCCCACGGCGTCCGCATGCTGGAACGGAGTATCCGGTTCCCGAGAACCGCTCCATCATGTAACCTGCACGAAATTTTGCACTTACGCAGAGGGCCAACGTCGTCCCTTCGCCAGCAGACATGCCACTTGAGACGACGACGGGAGAGCCGATGCGTACGCCGCGCCAGCCGTCCCAGCATTCCGCGAATGGCCAGAACTGGTCCTTCATGGATGCTCGCCCTGCTGCGCAGGGTATGTACGACCCCCGCAACGAGCACGACGCCTGTGGCGTCGGCTTCGTGGCCAACCTCACCGGCGAGGCGAGCCACACGCTGGTCGAGCAGGCGCTGACCGTTCTGCGCAACCTCGAGCACCGTGGCGCCACCGGCTCCGAGCCGGACTCCGGCGACGGCGCGGGCATCCTCACCCAGGTCCCCGACGCGTTCCTGCGCGAGGTCGCCGGGTTCGAGCTGCCCGAGGCCGGCGGTTACGCCGTCGGCATCGCCTTCCTGCCGCAGGACGGCCTGGAGGACGCCGTCTCGCGCATCGAGACGATCGCCGCCGAAGAGGGCCTCACCGTCCTCGGCTGGCGCGAGGTCCCGGTCGCCCCCGAACTGCTCGGCGCCACCGCCCGCTCGACGATGCCCGCCTTCCGCCAGGTCTTCGTCAGCGACAGCAGCTCGAAGGGCATCGACCTCGACCGCCGCGCCTTCGTACTGCGCAAGCGCGCCGAGCGCGAGGCCGGCGTCTACTTCCCCTCGCTGTCCGCGCGGACCATCGTCTACAAGGGCATGCTGACCACCGGCCAGCTCGAACCCTTCTTCCCGGACCTGTCCGACCGCCGCTTCGCCTCGGCCGTCTCGCTCGTCCACTCGCGCTTCTCGACGAACACCTTCCCGTCGTGGCCGCTCGCCCACCCGTACCGCTTCGTCGCGCACAACGGTGAGATCAACACCGTCAAGGGCAACCGCAACTGGATGGCGGCCCGCGAGTCCCAGCTCGTCTCCGACCTCTTCGGGGACCAGGAACGCATCGACCGCGTCTTCCCCATCTGCACGCCGGACGCCTCCGACTCGGCCTCCTTCGACGAGGTGCTCGAGCTGCTCCACCTCGGTGGCCGCTCGCTCCCGCACTCCGTGCTGATGATGATCCCGGAGGCGTGGGAGAACCACGACTCCATGGACCCGGCCCGCCGTGCCTTCTACCAGTTCCACTCCAACCTGATGGAGCCCTGGGACGGTCCCGCCTGCGTCACCTTCACCGACGGCGTCCAGGTCGGCGCGGTCCTCGACCGCAACGGTCTGCGTCCCGGCCGCTACTGGGTCACCGACGACGGCCTCGTCGTCCTCGGCTCCGAGGTCGGCGTCCTCGACATCGACCCGGCGAAGGTCGTCCGCAAGGGCCGCCTCCAGCCCGGCCGGATGTTCCTCGTCGACACCGCCGAGCACCGCATCATCGAGGACGACGAGATCAAGGCCCAGCTCGCCGCCGAGAACCCCTACGCGGAGTGGCTGGAAGCCGGCGAGATCGAGCTGAGCGACCTGCCCGAGCGCGAGCACATCGTGCACACCCACGCCTCGGTCACCCGCCGCCAGCAGACCTTCGGCTACACCGAGGAGGAGCTGCGCATCCTGCTCGCGCCGATGGCCAAGTCGGCCGCCGAGCCGATCGGCTCCATGGGCACCGACTCGCCGATCGCCGCGCTGTCGTCGCGCCCGCGACTGCTCTTCGACTACTTCACCCAGCTGTTCGCGCAGGTCACCAACCCGCCGCTGGACGCGATCCGCGAGGAACTGGTCACCTCCCTGCGCTCCTCGCTCGGCCCGCAGGGCAACCTGCTCGACCCGAGCGCCGCGTCCTGCCGCTCCGTCGTGCTGCCCTTCCCGGTGATCGACAACGACGAGCTGGCCAAGCTCATCCACATCAACGCCGACGGCGACATGCCCGGCTTCAAGGCCGCGACCCTCTCCGGCCTGTACCGGGTGCACGGCGGAGGGGACGCGCTGGCCGCGCGGATCGAGGAGATCTGCGCCGAGGCCGACGAGGCCATCGCCAACGGCGCCCGCCTCATCGTGCTGTCCGACCGCCACTCCGACGCCGAGCACGCGCCGATCCCGTCGCTGCTGCTCACCGCTGCCGTCCACCACCACCTCATCCGCACCAAGCAGCGCACCCAGGTGGGCCTGCTGGTGGAGGCCGGTGACGTCCGCGAGGTGCACCACGTCGCCCTGCTGATCGGCTTCGGCGCCGCCGCCGTCAACCCGTACCTGGCGATGGAGTCCGTCGAGGACCTGCTGCGCGCCGGCACCTTCCTGGGCGGCATGGAGCCCGAGCAGGCGATCCGCAACCTGATCTACGCCCTCGGCAAGGGCGTCCTGAAGGTCATGTCCAAGATGGGCATCTCGACCGTCGCCTCCTACCGCGGCGCCCAGGTGTTCGAGGCCGTCGGTCTCGACGACGCCTTCGTCGCGAAGTACTTCAACGGCACGGCCACCAAGATCGGCGGCGTCGGCATCGACGTCATCGCCAAGGAGGTCGCCGCCCGCCACGCCAAGGCCTACCCGGCCAGCGGCATCGCGCCGGCCCACCGCGCGCTGGACATAGGCGGCGAGTACCAGTGGCGCCGCGAGGGCGAGCCGCACCTGTTCGACCCGGAGACGGTCTTCCGCCTCCAGCACTCCACGCGCGCGGGCCGCTACGACATCTTCAAGAAGTACACGGACCGCGTGAACGAGCAGTCCGAGCGCCTCATGACGCTGCGCGGACTGTTCGGCTTCAGCTCCGACCGGCAGCCGATCCCCCTCGACGAGGTCGAGCCGGTCAGCGAGATCGTCAAGCGCTTCTCCACCGGCGCCATGTCGTACGGCTCCATCTCCAAGGAGGCGCACGAGACCCTCGCCATCGCCATGAACCAGCTGGGCGGCAAGTCCAACACCGGTGAGGGCGGCGAGGACGCGGACCGGCTGTACGACCCGGCGCGGCGTTCGTCGATCAAGCAGGTCGCCTCCGGCCGCTTCGGCGTGACCTCCGAGTACCTGGTCAACGCGGACGACATCCAGATCAAGATGGCCCAGGGCGCCAAGCCCGGCGAGGGCGGCCAGCTGCCCGGCCACAAGGTCTACCCGTGGGTCGCCAAGACGCGTCACTCGACGCCGGGCGTCGGCCTGATCTCCCCGCCGCCGCACCACGACATCTACTCCATCGAGGACCTGGCCCAGCTGATCCACGACCTCAAGAACGCCAACCCGCAGGCCCGCATCCACGTGAAGCTGGTCTCCGAGGTCGGCGTCGGCACGGTCGCCGCCGGTGTCTCCAAGGCCCACGCGGACGTCGTCCTCATCTCCGGCCACGACGGCGGCACGGGCGCGTCCCCGCTGACCTCCCTCAAGCACGCGGGCGGTCCCTGGGAGCTGGGCCTCGCCGAGACCCAGCAGACCCTGCTCCTCAACGGCCTGCGCGACCGCATCGTCGTGCAGACCGACGGCCAGCTCAAGACCGGCCGCGACGTGGTCATCGCCGCGCTCCTCGGCGCCGAGGAGTTCGGTTTCGCCACCGCGCCCCTCGTCGTCTCCGGCTGCGTCATGATGCGCGTCTGCCACCTGGACACCTGCCCGGTCGGCATCGCCACCCAGAACCCCGTGCTGCGCGACCGGTTCAACGGCAAGGCCGAGTACGTGGTGAACTTCTTCAAGTTCATCGCGGAGGAGGTCCGCGAGCTGCTGGCCGAGCTGGGCTTCCGCTCGATCGAGGAGGCCGTCGGCCACGCCGAGGTCCTCGACGTCGAGCGCGCCGTCGACCACTGGAAGGCCCAGGGCCTGAACCTGGAGCCGCTGTTCCACGTGCCGGCGCTGCCCGAGGGCGCCTCGCTCCACCAGGTCGTCGAGCAGGACCACGGTCTGGAGAAGGCGCTCGACAACGAGCTGATCAGGCTCGCCGCCGACGCGCTGGCCGCGGACTCCCAGGCCGACGCCCACCCGGTGCGCGCCCAGGTCGCGATCCGCAACATCAACCGCACGGTCGGCACCATGCTCGGCCACGAGGTGACGAAGAAGTTCGGTGGCGCGGGCCTGCCCGACGACACCATCGACATCACCTTCACCGGCTCGGCCGGCCAGTCCTTCGGCGCCTTCCTCCCGCGCGGTGTCACGCTGCGCCTGGAGGGCGACGCCAACGACTACGTCGGCAAGGGCCTCTCCGGCGGCCGGGTCGTCGTCCGCCCGGACCGGGGCGCCGACCACCTCGCCGAGTACTCGACGATCGCGGGCAACACCATCGCGTACGGCGCGACCGGCGGCGAGCTGTTCCTGCGCGGCCGGACGGGCGAGCGGTTCTGCGTCCGCAACTCCGGCGCGACGGTCGTCTCCGAGGGCGTGGGCGACCACGGCTGCGAGTACATGACCGGCGGCCACGCGGTGGTCCTCGGCGAGACGGGCCGCAACTTCGCGGCCGGCATGTCCGGCGGCGTCGCCTACGTGATCGACCTGAACCGCGACAACGTCAACGCCGGCAACCTCGGCGCGGTCGAGGCGCTCGACGACACCGACAAGGCATGGCTGCACGACGTGGTGCGCCGCCACGCCGAGGAGACCGGCTCGACGGTCGCCGAGAAGCTCCTCGCCGACTGGGACGTCTCCGTGGAGCGCTTCAGCAAGATCATCCCCAGCACGTACAAGGCAGTGCTCGCCGCCAAGGACGCCGCCGAGCGAGCCGGTCTCTCCGAGACCGAGATCACCGAGAAGATGATGGAGGCGGCGACCAATGGCTGATCCCAAGGGCTTTCTCAACCACGGCCGCGAGGTCGCCAGGTCCCGCCCCGTCGAGGAGCGCGTCAAGGACTGGAACGAGGTCTACGTCCCCGGCTCGCTGCTGCCGATCATCGGCAAGCAGGCCAGCCGGTGCATGGACTGCGGCATCCCGTTCTGCCACAACGGCTGTCCGCTGGGGAACCTGATCCCCGAGTGGAACGACTTCGCCTACCGCGAGGACTGGTCGGCGGCCTCCGAGCGCCTGCACGCCACGAACAACTTCCCCGAGTTCACGGGCCGCCTGTGCCCCGCCCCGTGCGAGTCGGCGTGCGTGCTCGGCATCAACCAGCCGCCGGTCACCATCAAGAACGTCGAGGTCTCGATCATCGACAAGGCGTGGGAGACCGGTGACGTCGCCCCGCAGATCCCCGAGCGGCTGTCCGGCAAGACGGTCGCGGTCATCGGCTCGGGCCCGGCCGGCCTGGCCGCCGCCCAGCAGCTGACCCGGGCGGGTCACACCGTCGCCGTCTACGAGCGCGCGGACCGCATCGGAGGCCTCCTGCGGTACGGCATCCCCGAGTTCAAGATGGAGAAGCGGCACATCAACCGCCGTATCGAGCAGATGCGCGCGGAGGGCACCCGCTTCCGTACGGGCATCGAGATCGGCCGCGACCTCAAGGCCACCGACCTGAAGAAGCGCTACGACGCGATCGTCATCGCCGCCGGCGCCACGACCGCCCGTGACCTCCCGGTCCCCGGCCGCGAACTCAAGGGCGTCTACCAGGCCATGGAGTACCTGCCGCTGGCCAACAAGGTGCAGGAGGGCGACTTCGTGGCGCCCCCCGTCTCGGCCGAGGGCAAGCACGTCGTGGTCATCGGCGGCGGCGACACCGGCGCCGACTGCGTGGGCACCGCCCACCGCCAGGGCGCGGCCTCGGTCACGCAGCTGGAGATCATGCCCCGCCCGAACGAGGAGCGGAACCCGGTCGCCCAGCCGTGGCCGACGTTCCCGATGCTCTACAAGGTCACCAGCGCGCACGAGGAGGGCGGCGAGCGGGTCTACTCCGTCTCCACCACCCACTTCGAGGGCGACGAGGACGGCAACGTCCAGTGGCTGCACCTCACCGAGGTCGAGTTCGTCGAGGGCAAGCTGACCCAGAAGCCCGGCACGGAGCGCAAGATCCCCGCCCAGCTGGTCACCCTCGCCATGGGCTTCACCGGCACCGACCGCGAGAACGGCCTCGTGGAACAGTTCGGCCTGGAGCTGGACGAGCGCGGCAACATCGCCCGCGACGCCGACTTCCGGACCAACGTGCCGGGCGTGTACGTCGCCGGTGACGCCGGCCGCGGCCAGTCCCTCATCGTGTGGGCGATCGCGGAGGGCCGCTCGGCCGCCCGCGGCGTCGACCGCTTCCTGACCGGCACCAGCGACCTGCCGGCCCCGATCCGGCCGACCGACCGGTCCCTGATGGTCTGACGGACCGCCGGACGGATCGTCCCACGCTCCGTCCGACGGACCGTCACCAAGCGTCCCGTACAAAGGCGTACGGGCGGGACGTCCGGGGGCACTGCCCCCGGACACCCCCCGAGACGGCGTCTGCCCCACTGTCCCCGACCGGACGACCGGGCAGGCGCCGCCGCACGTCCTGGTGTGGGAAGGTGTGGCCCATGGTCGCGATCAGTCTCAGCAAGGTCCAGGAGACGGCACCCGCGCTGGTCAGCCTGTACAAGAGCGCCGGGGTGTCCCTCACGAAACACGGCCTGGACGGGCAGCGGGCCGCCGTCTACCTGGTCGTGGACTACTCGGGGTCGATGAAGCCGTACTACCGGGACGGCAGCGTGCAGGCGCTCGCCGACCGGGTGCTGGGGCTCTCGGCGCATCTCGACGACGACGGGCGGGTACCGGTGGTGTTCTTCTCCACCGATGTGGACGCCGTCACCGACATCGCGCTCGCCGACCACCAGGGGCGGGTGGAGCGGATCGCGGCCGGTCTCGGACACATGGGCAGGACCAGCTACCACCTGGCGATGGACGCCGTCATCGACCACCACCTCGACAGCGGCTCGCGCGAGCCCGCCCTCGTCGTCTTCCAGACCGACGGCGGGCCGATCAACAAGCTCGCCGCCGAACGCTATCTGTGCAAGGCCTCCACGCTGCCGCTGTTCTGGCAGTTCATCGGCTTCGGGGACAAGGACAGCAAGCAGTTCGACTTCCTGCGCAGGCTCGACGAGCTGCCCGTACCGGAAAAACGCGTCGTCGACAACGCCGGCTTCTTCCACGCGGGCGCCGATCCGCGCAAGGTGTCGGACGCGGACCTGTACGACCGTCTGGTCGGCGAGTTCCCCCGGTGGCTGGCGGCGGCACGGGCGCAGGGGATCGTCGGCCCCGGCCGCTGAGCCGGGCGGCGTGAAGGACGTCCGCACGGCACTCCCGCGGGGTGCCCCGGGCGGTGCCGCAGGGTGCGGGCCCCCTTCCGCACGCGGCGCGCACGGCCGGGCGGACGCCTCAGGTGTCACACTCCAGCACCGTCCGGCACAACCCGCACCGCGCCCGCACCCGCCCCCGCACCGGCACCCTGATCCGCTGGAGGCAGGTGGGACACGGAAACGTCACCCGCAGCGGTCCCCGCCCCTCCGGCACGAAGGCGTACGCGGCGGTCGACGAGACGGCCGGCGCCGGGGTGTCCCGCGCGTGCCGCCGGTCACGCGCGTAGCGCCGCCGCCCCGCCCACCCCGCGGCCGTCAACGGCGGCTGCCGCTCGTCGAGACGGGCCCGCTCCCGCCCCTCGACGTACGCCGTGTACGCCTGCGCACTGGTGAACCACGCCGACGGGTCCTCGCCGAAGACCAGCGCCCGCTTGGCCAGCACGTACCCGAACTCCTCCGGCGTCAGATACCCCAGCTTCTGCGAGGAGGCCGCGTCCTCCCGGTAGGCGTCGAGCAGCAGCCACCCCGCCCCCAGATAGGCGGTGGCCGTGTCCGTGAGGATCTCGTTGGCACGCGTGCCGGGGAACGCCAGGTCCACGCGGTGCAGGAAGACGTGCATGATCTCGTGCGCCAAAGCCGCGCCGATGTCCCGCCGATGGGTGCGGAACCGGTCGTTCAGCTCGACGAAGTACTCGGGCCCCGCCGTCAGTTCGACGTTGGCGGCGTGCTGCATCTCCCGGAAGCCGACGATCACCCGGGCGTCCGGCAGACGGAAGTGCCGCACCAGCTCCCGCGCCACCCGCTGCGCCCCGAGATGCAGGTCGTCGGTGTCGCAGAACGCGACGTCCGCGGGGGCCACGCTGACGGGGAACTGGTGGACGGTGTCGTACGACAGCCGCCGGTACAGCGCGGTGACGGCGTCCCGCACCGTGTCCAGGTGGGGATAACCGTGCTCGACCGGTCCGCCGTTCGCCACGCCCTCACCCCCAAGACGCCGTGCACCCGCTTCCACTGTACGAGCAACCGCCGCAAGCGCCCCCGGCGAGGACCGGAGGGGAACCAGGGGAGCGCGCCGGGCGAGGGCCCCGGCGGCAGCGATCCCGCGGCCGCCGGCCCCGGACCGCGACGCACTAGGGTGAACGCCCATGACCACCAGCAACACCGGAACCGGTGACGTCGACCCCGCCGTCCACGAGGAACTCGCCCGGCTGCGCGACAGCATCGACAACATCGACGCGGCCGTCATCCACATGCTCGCCGAGCGCTTCAAGGCCACCCAGCAGGTCGGCCACCTCAAGGCCCGCCACCAGCTGCCGGCCGCCGACCCGGCCCGCGAGGCCCGCCAGATCGCCCGCCTGCGCGCCCTCGCCGAGAACGCCAAGCTCGACCCGGCGTTCGCCGAGAAACTCCTCAACTTCATCATCGCCGAGGTGATCCGCCACCACGAGCGCATCGCCGAGGACGCCGTCAACGGCGCCTGACCTCGACGGACGGCCCCGCGCCCGGCGCACCCGAACCCGGCGCGGCCGGCACCGCGCGCACCCCGGCGGGCACCGGGCGTCAGCCGACGGGCACTGCGCGTCAGGGTTCGGGCATAAGCTGGTGGTCCCATCGCGGGAGGGACATCGGTCATGCCGCCGGATGCCAGGATCCTGATCGTGGACGACCACCAGGACACGCTGTACGCGCTGGAGAACGTCCTGGCCCCGCTGGGCCACCGGATAACCCGCGCCAACAGCGGCGACGAGGCGCTCAAGCAGGTGCTGAGAGGCCGGGTCGGCCTCCTCGTGCTCGACGTGCGCATGCCCGGCGTCAGCGGCCTGGACGTCGTCCGCTACCTGCGGCGCCTCGAACAGACCCAGCACATCCCCGTCATCCTCCTCACCGGCTTCGGCCCCGACCAGGAACTGACCGCCACCGCCTTCGGCCTCGGCGTCGCCGACCTGGTCATGAAGCCGGTCGACCCGCTGGCCCTGCGCACCAAGGTCCGCTACCTCTACGACGCCCACCAGCGCTATGTCGCCCTCCAGGAGGAGACGCGCGAGCTGCGGGCCCGGATGCAGGGCCTGGACGCCGGGCCCCCGGACGACCCGGACGCCCGGGTGCCGCTCCAGCGCGACACCGAGGCCCGTTCGACGGGCCCGAGGGCTCCTACGACGACGTAGGCCATGCCCGGCCCGGCGCGGGCGCGTCGCCCGGTGAGGTGGGCACGCCCGGCGTGGGCGCCGCCCGGCGACGTAGGCCCGGCCCTGCGCACGGCGGCACCGGGCCCCTACGGCGGCGCAGAGCCCGCCCCCGCGCCGCCGGCACCGGAATCCCACCCTCCCGGCGCACGCGCGAACGGGGGACAAACGGTGCGTACCGATCCACCCCTGTGCCCGGCCTGCGGCATCGGGCAGCATGGCCTGCATGTCCGTACTGACGCGCGACGAAGCGCAGACCCGTGCCCAGCTCCTCGACGTCCACCGCTACACCATCGAACTGGACCTGACCACAGGCGACGAGACCTTCGAGTCCCGCACCGTGATCCGGTTCACCGCGCGCACGGGCGCCGACACCTTCGTCGAGCTCAAGCCGGCCGAACTGCGCTCCGCCGTCCTCGACGGCGAGACCCTCGACCCGCAGACCCTGGACGATAACCGGCTGCCCCTGAAGAACCTCGCCGCCGGCGAACACGAACTGCGGATCACCGCGAGCATGCGCTACTCCCGCACCGGCGAGGGCATGCACCGCTTCACCGACCCCGCCGACGGCGAGACCTACCTCTACACGCAGATGTTCATGGACGACGTCCAGCGCGTCTTCGCCGCCTTCGACCAGCCCGACCTCAAGGCCGTCTTCGACCTGTCGGTCAAGGCCCCCGCAGGCTGGACCGTCCTCGCCAACGGCGTCACCGAGCACCTCGGCGAGGGCCGCTGGCGGGCCGCCGCCACCCCGCCGATCTCCACCTACCTCGTCGCCGTCGCCGCCGGCCCCTGGCACTCCGTGCGCACCGAACACCGCGACCTGCCCTTCGGCATCCACTGCCGCCGCTCCCTCGCCCCCCACCTCGACGCCGACGCCGACGAGATCCTCGACGTCACCCGCGCCTGCTTCGACCGCTACCACGAGAAGTTCGCCGAGCCCTACCCCTTCGACTCCTACGACCAGGCGTTCGTCCCCGAGTTCAACGCCGGCGCCATGGAGAACCCCGGCCTCGTCACCTTCCGCGACGAATTCGTCTACCGCTCCGCCGTCACCGACACCGAGCGCCAGACCCGCGCCATGGTCATCGCACACGAGATGGCCCACATGTGGTTCGGCGACCTCGTCACCCTCAGGTGGTGGGACGACATCTGGCTGAACGAGTCCTTCGCCGAGTACATGGGCTACCAGACCACCGCCGAGGCCACCCGCTTCACCGGCACCTGGACCGAGTTCGGCGTCGTCCGCAAGGCCTGGGGCTACGACGCCGACCAGCGCCCCTCCACCCACCCCGTCGCCCCCGAGGACGTCGCCGACACCGCCTCCGCCCTCCTCAACTTCGACGGCATCTCCTACGCCAAGGGCGCCTCCGCGCTGCGCCAGCTGGTGACCTGGCTCGGCGAGAAGGACTTCCTGGCCGGCATCAACACCCACTTCGCGCGGCACAAGTTCGCCAACGCGACCCTCGCCGACTTCATCGACTCCCTCGCCTCCGCCACCCGGCGCGACGTCCACGCCTGGGCCGACGCCTGGCTGCGCACCACCGGCGTCGACACCCTCACCCCGACCGTCACCACCGAGGCCGGCACCTGCACCCTCACCGTCGAACACACCGGCAGCCGCCCGCACCGCATCGCCGTCGGCCTGTACGACCACGACCTCTCCGACGACGAGGGCCGCCTCACCCTGCGCGAACGCGTCGACATCGACGTCCCGCAGAGCGCCCCGCAGCCCATCGGCAAGCCCCCCGCGCTGCTCCTGCTCAACGACGGCGACCTCACCTACACCAAGGTCCGCTTCGACGCCGCGTCCGCCGAGTCCGTCGGCACCAGCCTGTCCCGGCTGCCCGACCCGCTGACCCGCGCCGTCGTCTGGAACGCCCTGCGCGACGCGGTCCGCGACGGCGAACTCGCCCCCGGCGCCTACCTGGAGACCGCCCGCGTCCACCTCCCGCGCGAGACCGACCTGGCCCTCGCCCAGGGCGTCCTCGCCTTCGCCTCCGCCCAGATCACCGACCGCTACCTCACCCCCGAGGAACGCCCCGCGGCCCTGGCGACCCTGTCCTCCCTGTGCCGCGACCTCATCCGCCGCACCGAGGACGGCGACCACCCCGGCCTGCGCCTGATCGCCGTACGCCACTTCATCGACGTCGCCGCCCACCCGGACACCATCGCCGCCTGGCTCGCCGACGGCACGGTCCCCGGCGGACCCGAACTCGACCCCGACCTGCGCTGGCGCGTCCTCGCCCGGCTCGCCGTCCTCGGCGCCGCCGACGAGGCCGCCATCGCCGCCGAACAGGAACGCGACCCGTCCGCCAACGGCCGCGAAGGCGCCGCCCGGTGCCGCGCCGCCCTGCCCGACGAGGAGGCCAAGCGCGCCGCCTGGGCCGCGATGTTCGACGGCGACGACCTGTCCAACTACCTCTTCACCGCCACCGCCCAGGGCTTCTGGCAGCCCGAACAGGCAGACCTCGTACGGCAGTACGTGCCGCGCTTCTACGACGACGCGGTCGCCGTGGCGGCCCGCCGCGGACCCGCCATCGCGGACGCCGTCGGCCGCTGGGCCTTCCCCGCGTACGCCGTCGACGCCGAGAACCTGACCCTGGGCGAGGCCTGCCTGCGCGAGGCGGACCCGACCCCGTCCCTGCGCCGCAAGCTGGCGGACCAACTGGACGACCTGCGACGCGCCCTGCAGGTCAGGGAGGGCACAACGGCATAGCCCCGCCAAGGCAATTGCCGGACGAGGCATTCGGACCGGAACGGGGGGCAGGGGCGGCGGCCCCGGCCCCCCGCACGGCATCCCGCGGCGCCTCCTGCTTTCGGGTCCAAAAACCCGTACAGCCACGGCACGTCGCCGCAACCACCGACAAACTGGGACTCCCCGCCCCCGGAGGAGCCCATGCGCACCCCGCCCCTCGCCTCAGGCCCCGAAGGCACGGCCGCGCCACGGCCCTTGCTCGCCACCGTCCTCGACGCGCCGGACGCCGGCACCCGCGCCCGCGGCGGCCCCTCCCGCGGGCGGCCCCGCCGCGGTGGCCGCCCGGGTCCGCGCAGCGGTCGGTGAAGTCCTCCCGCAGCAGGGCGACCCGGCCGCCCTGCACACCCTGGTCCGCGTCCTGGCCGAAGGCTCCGCCGACCCCGCCCACCCACTGTGCGCCGCACACCTGCACTGCCCACCCCTCGCCGTCGCGGCCGCCGCCGGCCTCGCCGCCTCCGTCCTCAACCCCTCCCCGGACTCCTGGGACCAGGCCCCGGCCGCCTCGGAACTCGAAGCGCTCGTCACCCACGCGCTCGCGGCCGAGGCAGGACTGGCCGACGCCCTCGTCGACGAGGTCTGCGCCCGGGCCCAGGACCTCGCCGCCCTGATCGCCGCCGACCCCGCCCTCGAGCTGTACGGCACCCCCACCCTCAGCACCGTCCTCCTCCTCCGCCCCGCCGCCGCCGACGAGACCGTGGCCCGGACCCGGCGGCGGCTGCTCACCGAGGGCCGCGCCGTCCTCGGCCGGGCCCGCCTCGACGGCCGGCTCCGGCTCAAGGCGACCCTCCTCAACCCCCGCACCCGGCCCGACGGCCTGGCCGCCCTCCTGAAAACGGTGGAAGGAAACACCCCCACATGAACACCCCCGCCCACCCGGCCCCCGACAGCCCCCGCGACCTCACCGGCATCGGCATCGGCCCCGCCAATCTCTCCCTCGCCGCCCTCGCCCAGCCCCTCGCCGAACTCGACGCCGTCTTCTACGAACAACGCCCCACCTTCGCCTGGCACCCCGGCCTCCTCATCGACGGCGCCCGCGTCCAGGTGCCCTTCCTCGCCGACCTCGTCACCCTCGCCGACCCCGCCAGCCCCTGGACCTTCCTCAACTACCTGAAGACCCGCGAGCGCCTCTTCCCCTTCTACTTCGCCGAGCGCTTCCACATCCACCGCGCCGAGTACGACGCCTACTGCCGCTGGGTCGCCGACAGCCTCCCCGCACTCCACTTCGGCCACCAGGTCGACGCCGTCCGCTGGAACCCCGAACGCGACCTGTTCGAAGTCGACTTCACCCGGCTCGGCCCCGCCGGCGAAGCCGAGGCCACCGGCCGCACCCACACCAGGAACGTCGTCGTCGGCATCGGCACCCAGCCCCACGTCCCCGACGCCCTGCGCCCCCTCACCGACGCCCCCGGCGTCCCCGTCCTGCACGCCGGCGACTACCTCGACCACCGGGCCGAACTCCTCACCGCCGGCCACGTCACCGTCGTCGGCTCCGGACAGTCCGGCGCGGAGGTCTTCCTCGACCTCCTGCGCCACCGCCCCACGGGCCGCGAACGCCTGCACTGGATCGGCCGCACCGAGGCCTTCGCCCCCATGGAGTACTCCAAGCTCGGCCTCGAACACTTCACCCCCGACCACACCCGCTACTTCCACGCCCTGCCCGAACCGGCCCGCGACCACCTCGTCGACGCCCAGTGGCAACTCCACAAGGGCATCGACGCCGACACCCTCGCCGCCATCCACGAGGAGCTGTACCGCCGCACCCTCCACGGCGGCTGGCCCGACGCCGTCCTCACCCCCGGCGTCCGCGTCCGCACCGCCGGCCGCATCGCCACCACCCAGATCGAACTGCACCTCGAACACGTCCGGCAGGGCACCCGCAGCCGCCTCACCACCGACGCCGTCGTCCTCGCCACCGGCCACCGCGAACGCCCCCTGGACCACGTCCTCGCCGGACTCGACCCCCACCTCCGCCGCGACAGCGCCGGACGCCCCCGCATCGACGAACACTTCCGCCTCGCCCTCGACCCGTCCGTCACCGGCTCCGGCTGCCACGTCTACGTGCAGAACGCCGAACGCCACACCCACGGCGTCGGCGCCCCCGACCTCGGCCTCACCGCCTGGCGCAGCGCCACCGTCCTCAACACCCTCACCGGCAAGGAGTCCTACCCCCTCCCGCACCGCACCGCCTTCACCACCTTCGGCCTCGACCCCCGGCCCCACATCCCGCCGGCCCCGCAGCCGTCCACCCTCACCCCGCTCCTCGAAGACCGGTGACCCACCGGCCACGACGAAGGGACGGCGGGAGCCAGGCCCCCACCGTCCCTCACGCCCCGACCACTGCCCAACGGCTAGAAGACGGGCGTACCGTCGCGCGTCAGCCTCCAGTCCACCGACGCGAAGTCCCTCGGGTCCAGCACACCCTTCGCCGTCACCCACTCCGCGATCCGCGTCCGGATCTCCGTCGACTCCGCCCACAGCTCCTGCGCCGACGCCACGTGCGGGAACGCACCGCCACCGTTGGCCCGGTAGTTGTTCACCGCCAGCACGAACTGCCGGGCGTCCTCCAGCGCCGCCCCGCCGTACGTCAGGTTCCTGATCCGCGACCCGGCCGGCTGCGCGACGTCGATGTCGTACGACAGCCCCGACACATAGTCGTAGTTGTAGTCCGGACGGCCACCGGCGTTCGTCAGCTTCGCCACGTCCACGGCCGCGTCCGCTGCCGTCTGCACGAAGTACTCCGCCGAGTACTCCAGGTACGCCCGCACCTGAGCACCCGTCATCAGCTTCGCGACCAGCGTGTTGTCGTACACGTACAGGCTCGACAGGTCCCGGATCGTCACCTCGCCGGCCGGGATCTCCGAGGTCCGCGAGAACGGCGACGCCTGCGCGATCACCGGCAGGGACGCATACGACGTGCCCGCCAGGGCCGCCTTCACCACATCCTCCTGGACCTTGGTGATCAGGTCGATGATCGGGGCGTCCTTGTAACGCGCCTCGACCGTGGTCAGCGTGTCCGTCGCCGTGCCGACGACCTGATTGACGTACTCGACGACCTTGGCGTGCTCGTCCGACAGCAACCTGGTGATCTTCGGGTCGTCGGCCACCGTGTTGGAGTTCAGCACCGACGCCGCCACCGACTCCACGCTCCAGCGGCCCCGGGCGAAGACCAGCTCGATGTCGAACAGCGACAGCCGCTCCGCATAGGCCAGCGGCTCCGACAGCACGACCGTCCTCCCGGTCTCGTCGTTGACGACCTTCAGCTCCGGGATCTCCACATGCGCGTGCCCCACCAGGATCGCGTCGATCCCCGGCACCCGCTGCGCCACCAGCGCCGCCGAGTTCTCCACGTACGGCAGCTGGTCACCGTACGACGACGTGCCCGAGGAACCCGAGTGCGCCGACACCACGACGACGTCCGCGCCCATCGACCGCAGCTTCGGCACCCACTTCGCCGCCTGCTCCTCCAGACCCGGGAAGGCCAGCTTCCCCTGCACGTACGCCTTGTCCCAGATCGCGATGCCCGGGTTGGTCAGACCCAGCACCGCCACCTTCACCGGCGGCGCGCCCTTCACGCAGAACGTCTTCATGAAGTAGGGCGGGAACGCCGGCTTCAACGTCTTCGCGTCCAGCGCGTTCGCCCCGAGCAGCGGGAAGTCGCACTGCTCCTCGAACTTGCGGAGCGTCTCGATGCCGTAGTTGAACTCGTGGTTGCCGAGCGCCACCGCGTCGTACCCGATCGCGTTCATCGCCTGTGCCATCGGGTGCACCGGACCGCCCTCGGCGGTGATCGGGTCCACCTTGGCGTAGTAGTACGTCAGCGGCGTGCCCTGGATCGTGTCGCCCGCGTCCAGGAGCAGCGTGTTCTCCCGGCCCCTCTCCTTGCGGATCCTGTTCACCAGGGTCGAGATGCGCGCCAGACCCTGCGCGTTGCCCTTGGCGTCCGAGTACTCCGCGTCCTTGAAGTAGTCCCAGTTGAAGACGTGCCCGTGCAGGTCCGTCGTCCCCAGCACGGTCAGCGCGTACCGCTTGGCCGGCCTGGCCGGCTTTGCAGCCTCCGCCGCCTGCGCCGCCGGTGCCGCGACCGCGCCCGCGACCGCCACCCCCGCCCCGGTCACGGCGGACTTCTTCAGGAACTTCCGGCGGTTCAACGGCATGCTGTGCTCCTCGGGCAACGACCAATGACGCGCGTAGACAGACGCGCGCGAACGAAGGACGCGCGCAGCCGGACGCGCGTAGATTCTGACCCGGCCATGGCAAACGACAACAGACCCCGCAGGTTTCGATCTGATGACCGCAGCCACACGGGAGCCACCCCACAACCGGACAAGACCTGCCGGAGCGGGACGTGCCCTCGGCGACGAAGCCACGCGCGGACGCCCACAGGACACCCTCGAACGCCGGACCCCCGCAGGGCCGCCGCCACCGAGGACACGCCACCCGAGCCACCCCAGCCACCCGAGCCACCCGACCTCGAACCGGAACGGATGCGAGTGCAGATGCGGGTGCGGGTGCGGGTGCGCGCCGAGGCGAAAGCGCAACTCACCCTGCTCCCTCCGCACCTGTGAATTCACCCGATCGAAGAATTCGGACGACCCAGCGGATGCTCATCGGAGCGACCGGGTGCACAATGCGGCGCTCGTCAACAACCCTTCACACAAAGGTTGTTGAGCAGCCATGTCCGACGAATTCACTACCGCCGGGTAAGACTTAGGCTCGACTCATGCGCCGAGCGAAAATCGTCTGCACCCTGGGCCCCGCCACCGACTCCTACGACCGCATCAAAACCCTGGTCGAAGCCGGAATGGACGTCGCCCGCCTCAACCTCAGCCACGGCGACCACGCCGAACACGAGGAGCGCTACCGCCACGTCCGCAAGGCCTCCGACGAGACCGGCCGCAGCGTCGGCACCCTCGCGGACCTCCAGGGCCCCAAGATCCGCCTCGGCCACTTCACCGAAGGCCCCGTCCTCCTCGAACGCGGCGACACCTTCACCATCACCGTCGAAGAAGGCGTGGCAGGCGACCGCCACACCTGCGGAACCACCTACGCCGGCCTCGCCGACGACGTGTCGCCCGGCGAACGCATCCTCGTCGACGACGGCAAAGTATGCCTGGAAGTCACCGAGGTCGACGGCCCACGCGTCCACACCCGCGTCGTCGACGGCGGCATCGTCTCCGACCACAAGGGCCTCAACCTCCCCGGAGTCGCCGTCTCCGTCCCCGCCCTGTCCAAGAAGGACGAAGAAGACCTCCGCTGGGCCCTGCGCACCGGCTTCGACGTCATCGCCCTCTCCTTCGTCCGCAGCGGCCGCGACATCCTCGACGTCCACCGCATCATGGACGAGGAGGGCCGCCGACTGCCCGTCATCGCCAAGGTCGAAAAGCCACAGGCCGTCGAGAACATCGACGACATCGTCGCCGCCTTCGACGGCATCATGGTGGCGCGCGGCGACCTCGGCGTCGAGATGCCCCTCGAACAGGTCCCCATCGTCCAGAAACGCGCCGTCAAACTCGCCAGACGCAACGCCAAGCCCGTGATCGTCGCCACCCAGATGCTCGACTCGATGATCGACAACTCCCGCCCCACCCGCGCCGAGGCCTCCGACGTCGCCAACGCCGTCATCGACGGCACCGACGCCGTCATGCTCTCCGGCGAGACCAGCGTCGGCAAATACGCCGTGCAGACCGTCCGCACCATGGCCAAGATCCTCGAAGCCGCCGAGGAGGACATCCTCGCAGCCGGCCTCCCACCCCTCACCGAACGCAACAAACCCCGCACCCAGGGCGGCGCCGTCGCCAGAGCCGCCGCCGAGATCGGCGACTTCCTCGACGCCAAGTTCCTCATCGCCTTCACCCAGACCGGCGACACCGCCCGCCGCCTCTCCCGCTACCGCTCCCCGATCCCCCTCCTCGCCTTCACCCCCGAACCCGCCACCCGCTCCCAGCTGAACCTGACGTGGGGCGTCGAGACGTTCCTCGTCCCGCCCGTCGGCTCCACGGACGCGATGGTCGACCAGGTGGATGAGCTGCTGCTGCGCCACGGCCGCTGCGAGAAGGGCGACGTGGTCGTGATCACGGCGGGCTCACCGCCGGGGGTGTCCGGCTCGACGAACCTGGTCCGCGTCCACCACGTCGGGGAGGACGACAGGCCCGAGTAGGGCCGGGCGGGGGTCAGTATTTGGGGCCCACGTGGGTGTCGAGCAGGGCGACGTGCGCCTTCTTCGCGACGGAGATGTTGTAGGGGTTCCCGTTGCGGGTGCAGTGCGTCCACTCGATGCCCAGTTTTTCGAGGGTGTCGGTGAAGAGCCGCCGGATGTCGTCGGAGACGTTGGTGAAGAAGTACCGGGGGTATTCGTAGCGCTTGCGCTCACCGCCGACCATGCGGGTCGTCCAGTTGGTGATGCGGCATCCGTCGGAGTGGATGAGGCCGCGGACGAACTCCCAGGGGTGGGCGTCGACGATGGCCTGCTGCCAGGGGGCGAGAGTGATGCGACGCTCGTGCTTCTTGCCCGGGCCGTGCTGGGGGAAGAGGCAGTGCAGGTGCTTCGAGTAGACCTTCACGTTGCGGCAGCCCGTCCTGCGAACCCGGCAGACGGAGTTGTCGGGGAAGACTGCGCGTATGGCCTGCTCGCATTCATCCATGAGGCCGGGCCATGATTCGGCGCAGGTGATCATGAGGTTGGGTACGCGGTGCTCTGAGTAGTGGCTGATGTGGCCGTCGCCGAGATAGAGCCCCAAGAGGTAGCTGTATGCCGTCTCGTCCAGCTCCCTACCGTCGCACCGGGGGCACCTCGGGTCATGCGAGCCAGGGCACTCGCCGCGTTTCGCGCGGTCCGTGTGCTTCCAGTAACCGATTGTGCCCAGAGGGATGTTGAGCTGACGAGCCACGTCGGCGTTCCGGGTGCCGTTGCGCAGCAACGTGACGGCCGTCTGCCGAACCTCGATGCTGTGAAAGTTCATGTGAATACGTTGCGTGACTGACTGCCACCGTAAGCAGCAAAAAGCGGAAGATCACGCGAACGTGACCCTCCGCTTATCGGTGCCGGGTGCGGGATTCGAACCCGCAAGCCGTGAGGCGCGGTCTTTTGAGGACCGTGTGTATGCCGTTCCACCAACCCGGCAGGACTGGTTGGTCGGAAGCATACCGGGTCACCGTACTTGCCCGCCGCTAGGTAGGCTGCATGAACAGCAGTGCCTGCCCGGCCCGTAACAAGGAGCCCCCGTGACCTCCCCCGAGTCGCCCCAGCCCGTAGACGCGCCCGACGACGACAAGTCGCACGTGCCTCCGCTGACGACCCGTGTCGTCATCGCCGAGGACGAGGCGCTGATCCGCCTCGATCTCAAAGAGATGCTGGAGGAGGAGGGCTACACCGTCGTCGGCGAGGCCGGTGACGGCGAGCAGGCCGTCGAGCTCGCCCGTGAGCACAAGCCGGACCTGGTCATCCTCGACGTGAAGATGCCGAAGCTGGACGGCATCTCCGCCGCCGAGAAGATCGCCGAGGAGCGCATCGCGCCGGTGCTGATGCTGACCGCGTTCTCGCAGCGCGACCTGGTCGAGCGGGCGCGTGACGCCGGTGCGATGGCGTACCTGGTGAAGCCGTTCAGCAAGAGCGACGTCGTCCCGGCGATCGAGATGGCCGTCTCCCGTTTCACGGAGTTGCGTGAGCTGGAGAACGAGGTCGCGGACCTCACGCTGCGGCTGGAGACCCGCAAGCTGGTCGACCGGGCGAAGTCGATCCTGCAGACGGAGTACGGGCTGACGGAGCCGGCGGCGTTCCGGTGGATCCAGAAGACGTCGATGGACCGGCGGATGTCGATGCAGCAGGTGGCGGAGGCCGTGATCCAGGATGCCGAGGAGAAGAAGGCGTCCAAGGGCTGAGGCGTCGCCGCCGCACGGACGAGGTCGCCGCCGCACGGACGAGGTCGTCACGCACGGACGGAGAGGCCCGCGCTCCCGGATCGAACCGGGGGCGCGGGCCTCTTCGTGTGCGGGGTCGGCTCAGTCCTCGCCGAGGTACGCCTTGCGGACGGATTCGTCGTGCAGGAGGTCCCGGCCGGTGCCGGAGAGGACGATCTTGCCGATCTCCATGACGTGGCCGTGGTCGGCGAGCGAGAGGGCGGCCTGGGCGTTCTGCTCGATGAGGAGGATGGTCATGCCCTGGGACTTCAGTTCCGCGATGGTCGCCATGATCTTCTGCATCATGATGGGGGAGAGGCCCATGGAGGGTTCGTCCAGCATGAGCAGTTTCGGCTGGGACATGAGGGCGCGGCCCATGGCGAGCATCTGCTGTTCGCCGCCGGAGAGGGTGCCGGCGGCCTGCTTGCGGCGCTCTCCCAGGATGGGGAAGAGGTCGTAGGCGCGCTGGATGTCCTTTTCGATGCCTGCCTTGTCGTTGCGCAGGAAGGCGCCGAGGCGGAGGTTGTCCTCGATCGTCATGCGGGGGAAGATGTGCCGCCCCTCGGGGGAGTGGGCGAGTCCGAGCGAGACGATGTCGTGGGCGGGGATCTTCTTCAGCGACTTGCCGTTGAACCTGATCTGGCCGCCGACGGGCTTGAGCAGGCCGGACAGGGTGCGCAGGGTGGTGGTCTTGCCGGCGCCGTTGGTGCCGATGAGGGTGACGACCTCGCCGGCGTCGACCTTGAAGGAGATGCCTTTGACGGCTTCGATCTTGCCGTAGGCGACCCGGAGGTCTTCGACTTCGAGCAGTGCGGTCATCGGTCGTTCTCCTTGGCGGGCGCGGCGTCCGTCGGGGTGGCGGCGCTCTCGGCTTTCGCTTCGGCGGCCTCGACTTCGGCTGTCTCTTCGTCGCCGGGGGCGTCCTCGAAGGGTTCGCCGAGGTAGGCGGCGACGACGCGTTCGTCGCCCTGGACGGTGGCGCTGTCGCCTTCGACGAGTTTCTCGCCCTGGACGAGTACGGCGACGCGGTCGCAGAGGTTGAAGATGAAGCGCATGTCGTGCTCGATGACGAGGACGGCGATGCCCTTGTCGCGGATGGCGAAGACGAGCTCTTCGGTCGCGCGGGTTTCCTGGGGGTTCATGCCGGCGGTGGGTTCGTCGAGGAGGAGCAGGCCGGGTTCGCTGGCGAGGGCCCGGGCGATCTCGAGCTTGCGCTGTTCGCCGTAGGGCAGGTTGCGTGCGAGGTGGTCGGCCTTCTTCTCCAGGCCGATGAACTCGAGGAGTTCCATGGCGCGTTCGCGGGAGGCGGCTTCGGCCTTGTGGAAGCCGGGGAGGCGCAGGACGGCCGACCAGAAGCCTTCTTTGGTGCGGGTGTGGCGGCCGACGAGGACGTTTTCCAGGACGGTCATGTTGCCGAAGAGGCGGATGTTCTGGAAGGTGCGGGCGATGCCGGCGGCGGTGACCTTGAAGGATTTGGGGGGCAGGACGGTGCCCTTGTAGCGGACTTCGCCTTCGGTGGGGATGTAGAGGCCGGTGAGGCAGTTGAAGAAGGTGGTCTTGCCGGCGCCGTTGGGGCCGATGAGGCCGACGATTTCTCCGGCGTTGACGTGCAGGTCGACGTCGCGGACGGCGGTGAGGCCGCCGAATCGCATGGTGACGCCGCGGGCTTCGAGGACCCTTTCGCCGGTGGGGGCGACCGTGGTGGTGGTGTCGGTGGTCATGGTGGTCAGGCCCCTGCCTTCGTCAGGACGGTGGGAGCTTCCGCGTCCTCGTGGAACTCGAGCTGCCTGCGCCGGTTGGGGATGAGGCCCTCCGGGCGGAAGCGCATCAGGAGGATGAGCGCGAGGCCGAAGGCGAAGAGCTGGTAGTCGCCGAGGAACTGGAGCTTGTTGGGGATGAGGAAGAGCAGTGCCGCGCCGATGAGGGGTCCGCTGATGGTGCCCATGCCGCCGAGGACGACGGCGGCGAGGAGGAAGGCGGAGTTGGGCGGGATGGGGCCGGCGAAGAGGTACTGCTCGGGGGTCACGGTGTAGGTGACGTGGGCCTGGACGGTGCCGGCGAGGCCGGCGAGGGAGGCGCCGACGGCGAAGGCGATCAGCTTGACGCGGAAGCCGTTGATGCCCATGGCGAGTGCGGCGGTCTCGTCCTCGCGGATGGCGACCCAGGCGCGTCCGATGCGGGAGTCGCCGCTGCGTCGGAAGACGAGGACGACGATCGCCGTGATGACGAGCATCAGGAAGAAGTAGTTGGCGAACCGGCCGATGGTGAAGCCGGCGATGACGTGTTCGGCTCCGAAGTCGAACCCGAGGATGTTGAGGTTCGGGATGGAGGAGATGCCGTTGGAGCCGTTGGTGACGTCGGGGCCTGAGGTGCCGTCGAGGTTGTTGGCGGTGATGCGGAAGATCTCGCCGAAGCCGAGGGTGACGATGGCGAGGTAGTCGCCGCGCAGTCGCAGGGTCGGGGCGCCGATGAGGACGCCGAAGACGAGGGAGGCGGCGGCGCCGACCAGGACGGCGGCCCAGAAGGGGAAGTGCACGTCGAAGGGGGAGCTGGGGGAGCCGGAGACCATGGCTGCGGCGTAGGCGCCGACGCCGAGGAAGGCGACGTATCCGAGGTCGAGGAGGCCGGCGAGGCCGACGACGATGTTGAGGCCGAGGGCGACGGTGCCGAAGATCAGGATGTAGACGCCGACGGTGGCGTACTGGTCGTCGGTCTGGGTGAAGGGGAACATCGCGGCGGCGACGAAGGCGCCGCAGATGGTGATGTTCTGGTGCCGGGCGGTGATCTGGGAGGCCTGGTTGACCAGTCCGGCCTTGTTGAGAGCGGCGAAGCCGAAGGCGGCGGTGATGAGGAAGCCGATGAAGAGTTCGTCGTACTCGGTGCCGATGCCGTAGGTGAAGACGGTGAGGCCGAGGCCGAGGACGGCGACGATGATGAGGATCTCGGCGTAGGAGGGGAGGGCGCCGACGGGGCGGGGGGTGCCGCCGGCGAAGGCGGCCCTGGTGATGTCGCGGCCGCCGCGCAGGCGGTGGCGGAACAGTTCCCAGCCGGTGTCGTCCGGGTCGTGGGGTTCGGGTTCGGGCCGTTCGAAGGGGAGGGCGAGGGCGCCGAGGAGGGCGGTCAGGGTGGCGAGGGCGGCGATGAAGCCGCCGGGCTCGAGGTTGACGATGCCGCCGAGGTCGACGGTGATCGCGATGACCGTGTACCAGACGGTGGCGAAGGCGGCGAGGGCGGCGAACTTGATGGCGCCGTCGGCGCCGGCGGGGGTGAGCCAGCCGAGTCCCTTGACGCCGTAGGAGGACAGGCCGAGGAGGGTGGTGAGGGCGCCGCCGATGAGGGCGAGGACCTGGAGGCCGCCGGGGTAGCCGTAGACGGTGAGGTCGCCGGGGAAGGCGGCGGTCCAGGTCCAGGCGAGGAAGGTGGAGACGACGGTGAGGGCGCCGCCGCCGGTGGCGAGGGCGCGGCCGAGGTGCTCCGGGATGCCGATGAGGCCGGTGGCCGGTGCGGCGGCGGGGGTGCTGGGGGTGCCGGGTGCGGTGGTCTGTGTGGTCATCGGTGTCACGCCCTGTCCGCGACGCGTTCGCCGAGCAGGCCTTGTGGCCTGAACAGCAGTACGAGGATGAGAAGTACGAAGGCCCAGACGTCGGCCCAGGACTGGCTGCCGAACTGGTCCATGCCGGGGATGTCGGCGATGTAGGCGGTGGCCAGGGTTTCGGCGATGCCGAGGACGACGCCGCCGATCATGGCGCCGTAGATGTTGCCGATGCCGCCGAGGACGGCCGCGGTGAAGGCCTTGAGGCCGAGGATGAAGCCCATGCGGTAGTCGATCTGGCCGTACTTCAGGCCGTAGGCGACGCCGCCGACGGCGGCGAAGACGGCGCCGAGGGCGAAGGCGATCACGATGATGCGGTCGGTGTTGACGCCCATGAGCTTGGCGGTGTCCGGGTCCTGCGCGGTAGCCTGCATGCCGCGTCCGGTGCGGGTCTTCATGACGAAGTAGGCGAGGACGGCCATGCTGATGGGGGCGGCGGCGAGCAGGAAGACGTCACCGGTCTGGATGGTGATGTCGCCGAGGTGGAAGGGGCCGCCCTCGATCTGGGGGAAGGTGCGGGCCGACGTGGCCTCCGGGTACCAGGCCCAGACCGCCTGCTGGAGGGCCAGGGAGAGGCCGATGGCGGTGATGAGGGGGGCGAGCCGGGGTGCGCCGCGCAGGGGGCGGTAGGCGAACCGTTCCGCGCCGATGGCGACGAGGGCGGCGACCAGCATGGCGCCGATGAGCATGAGCGGCAGGGCTATCCACATGGTCGTGCCGTTGGGCAGTACCCAGAGGTAGACGGAGAGAGCCCCGAAGGCGCCCGTCATGAAGATCTCGCCGTGGGCGAAGTTGATGAGCTGGACGATGCCGTAGACCATCGTGTAGCCAATGGCGACCAGCCCGTACATGGATCCCAGTAGCAGGCCGTTGACCAGCTGCTGCGGCAGTTCGTTCACCGCATGTCCTCCGAGACGTTCGGATGATTTCGACGGATGTGTCCGGATGTGGGTCCGCGCGGGGCGCCAGTGGAACAGCGCCCCGCGCGGCTCGGTGATGCGGGTGGGTCAGCCGGTGTAGGTGCCGGACTTCACCGACTTCCAGGCACCGTTCTCGACGGCGTACACGGTGAGCTGCTTGTTGGTGGCGTCACCGAACTCGTCGAAGGAGACCTTGCCGGTCACACCGTCGAAGGAGACGTTCTGCATGGCGGCGGTGACCTTGGCGCGGGCGTCGTCCGGGAGCTTGCCGTCGTTGTCGTCGACGACCTTCTTCACGGCCTCGATGATCGCCCAGGCCGAGTCGTAGGAGTAGCCGCCGTAGGCCTCGAAGGCCTCCTTGTAGCCCTCGGCCTTGTAGTTGGCCACGAACTCCTTGGCGGAGGGCAGCTCCTCGACCGGCGCGCCGACCGAGGTGGCCAGGTCGCCGGCGGCGGTGGCGCCGGCCAGCTTGATGAAGTCGGCGCTGTAGATGCCGTCGCCGCCGACCACGGGGATCTTGGCGCCGGCGGCCTTGATCTGCTTGCTCAGCGGACCGGCCTGCGGGTACTCGCCGCCGTAGTAGACGACGTCGGCGCCGGAGTTCTTGACCTTCGTGGCGATGGCCGAGAAGTCCTTGCTGTCCGGGTTGATGTGCTCGGTGCCCGCGACCGCGCCGCCGAGCTTCTGGAACTCCTTGGCGAAGGTGGCGGCCAGGCCGGCGCCGTAGGTCTTCTTGTCGTCGATGACGAAGACCTTCTTCTTCTTGGCGTCGTTGAACAGGTACTGGGCGGCGAACGGGCCCTGGATGGCGTCCGTGGTCGCGGTGCGGAAGTACGAGTTGTAGACGCGCTTCTTGGAGTTCTGCCAGTCGGTGCCCTGGGTGAGCGCCGGGTTGGTGTTGGCCGGGGAGACCTCGACCAGCTTGGCGTCGTCGAAGACCTTCTGCATCGACTCGGCGACGGAGGAGTTCAGCGGGCCGACCACGCCGAGGACGGACTTGTCGGCGACCAGCTTGGTGGCGTTCTGCTGGCCGGAGGACGGCTGCGCCTGGTCGTCGAGCGCCTCGATCTTGAAGGTGACGCCGTCGACGTACTTCTTCTTGTTGGCCGTCTTGGCGGCGAGGTCGACGGAGTTCTTGATGCCGAGGCCCAGCGCGGACAGGTCGCCGGTCAGCGGGGCGTCGACGCCGATGGTGACGGTGGTGCCGCCGCCGCTGTCGGAGCCCTTGTCGTCGCTGTCGCGCGAGCCGCAGGCAGTGAGGGTGAGTGCTCCCGCGGACAGCGCAGCGGTGATGGCGATGAGCGAACGTTGACGCACGTTCCAGTCCTTTCCCTGGGCGGCCCTCCCCCCTGGAAGAGGCCGAGTCGAGCGCTGGGGCCGAAGGGGTATTCCAGCTGCGCGGTGACTGGCCGTGACTCTAAACGGGTGAAGGTAACGCGGAGGAGGCTCTGGCCCATGCTGTGACTCTCTTGTTATGACACGAGGTAATGCAGAGCGGTACTCAGAGGGTGGAACCGTGGAATTCAGGCCGATTCGCCCTGTCCGCATGGTGAGAATCCGCAGGACGGGCCCCGATGGTTTCAGGTGTCTCAGGCGTTTTGGTGATTACGCGGATTCGTTGCTACAGGCGACCTGTAGGGCCTGGGAGAGGTCCTGCGCATACCGGGGGCCGAGGATGAAACTGTGGTCCTGTATTGCGCGCGCATTACGCAGAGTTACGTCCAGGAAAGGCAACCCGGCATCCTCCGGCACATTTCCGCAATCCGTCACATGCATCGTGATGACGATCTTGCGGGCGGAACCCGCCTTTGTACGGAAAGGTGATCGCGGCGCCGACGTCAGGAAGATCCCCGCGTACGGCTGCGCCAGCCGCGTCGTCGTGACCGGCGGACCCGACTCCACGCTGAGCAGCACCTCCAGCGCGAAGGTCCGCGGCCGGGTGCCCGGTGGCACCGAAAGCGGCCCCAGATAGGCGATGTTCACGACCTGGGACGGGAACGGCGCTGCCGGGACGGCCCGTTGGCGCTCCTGCGGCCGGGTCGCCCAGAGCAGAACGCCGCCGGCCAGGAGGGCGAGGGCCGTCAGCGCCCCGAGCGCGGCCCGGCGGTGACGCCCGGGGAACGGGATCGGCCAAAGCCGCGAAGCACCCGCCCCTTGCGCGTCCTCGGCCTCCCACGCGCGCGTGCCCTCACCCGGCTCGACGGGGCCGACCCCGTCGCTCACCGCCACGGACCTCCGTCCGGAGTGCCGGAGCGGTACCGGGCGGCACAGCCCTCGTGCGCCCGGCGGGCGATCAACTCGTCGGCGGCACGGGCGCCTTCGCGCTTCTTCACGGCCCGCGCGGCGTCCACGACCGACCGCAGGATCTCGTACTGGCCGTCCGAGAGCCCCATCGACTGGTAGTCCCCGTAGCCGCCGCCGCCGTCCAGCACCTCGCGCGACCAGTGGACGACGATCCGGGCGCACAGCACCGCGGGGGGAGTCGCGGAAGGCGCCGGGGTGCTCCGCGTCCCGGCGGCGCCGGGGCCGGCGCACGCCGTCGCCAGCACGCCCGCGCCGAGGACCGCCCCGAGGCCTCGCGCCGTGGCGGCCCACCGGAGCGTCCCGGGTCGCGGTGCCGGCGTGGACCGGCGTGCCGCAGGCGGCGGTGCCGTTCCGGTCGGCGGTGCCGTTCCGGTTCGCGGTGCCGTTCCGGGCCGTCGCGCCGCCCGCGGCCACAGGGGCCCTCCCGTTGCCATCCCCCGACGCTAGGCCGCGCAGGCGGCCGCGGGCAACGGGCAGGGAGGGCCCGGGGGGAGGGGAGCGCCGGTGCGGTCAGCCGGCCGCGGGCGCGGCGTCGCCGGGGTTCAGGTCCCGCAGCAGACACGTCAGCCGCGCCGTGCACACCCGCTTGTCCGCCTCGTCGCTGATCACGATCTCGTACGTCGCCGTGGACCGGCCCCGGTGCACGGGTGTGGCCACGCCGGTGACCAGGCCGGAGCGGGCGCCGCGGTGGTGGGTGCAGTTGAGGTCGACACCGACGGCGATCTTGGAGCTGCCGCCGTGCAGCATGGCGCCGACCGAACCGAGGGTCTCCGCCAGCACCGCGGAGGCACCGCCGTGCAGCAGGCCGTACGGCTGGGTGTTGCCCTCGACCGGCATCGTGCCGACGACCCGCTCGGCGGACGCCTCGACGATCTGCACGCCCATGCGGGTGCCCAGGTGCCCGGCGGAGAAGAGGGCGCCCAGGTCGACGCCGAGCGCCGCGTACTCGTCGACGACCTCCTGCGGGAACTTCACGTGCTGCTGCTCGCCCATCGGGACCTGCTCCGTTCGTCGTGACCCGTGTCGTGACCGGTACGGGGACCGTGTCGGCTGAGCAAACGCTCAGCCGGCCGCCGATTGTTCCAGACGGACGACGACGGACTTGCTGGCCGGGGTGTTGCTCGTGTCCGCGGTGGCGTCCAGCGGCACCAGGACGTTGGTCTCCGGGTAGTACGCCGCCGCGCAGCCCCGCGCCGTCGGGTAGGACACCACCCGGAAGCCGGGCGCCCGCCGTTCCACCCCGTCCCGCCACTCGCTCACCAGGTCCACGTAGGAGCCGTCGGCGAGGCCGAGCGTGCGGACGTCCTCGGGATTGACCAGGACGACCCGGCGGCCGTTCGTGATGCCCCGGTAACGGTCGTCGAGCCCGTAGACGGTGGTGTTGTACTGGTCGTGCGAGCGCAGCGTCTGCAGCAGGAGACGGCCTGCGGGCAGCTCGGGGAACTCCACCGGCGCGGCCGTGAAGTTGGCCTTGCCGGTGGCCGTGGGGAAGCGGCGCTCGTCGCGCGGGGCGTGCGGCAGCGCGAAGCCGCCGGCGCGGGCGACGCGCGCGTTGAAGTCCTCGAAACCGGGGATCACGCGCGCGATGCGGTCCCGGATCGTCGCGTAGTCCCTCTCGAACTCCTCCCACGGCACCCGGCTGTCCTCGCCCAGCACCCGGCGCGCCAGCCGGCACACGATGGCCGGCTCGGACAGCAGCCGCGCGCTCGCGGGCGCCAGCCGCCCGCGGGAGGCGTGCACCATGCCCATGGAGTCCTCGACGGTCACGAACTGCTCGCCGCCGCCCTGCACGTCGCGCTCGGTACGGCCGAGCGTCGGCAGGATCAGGGCACGCGCGCCCGTGACGACGTGCGAGCGGTTGAGCTTCGTCGACACGTGCACCGTCAGCCGGGCCCGCCGCATCGCCGCCTCGGTGACCTCCGTGTCGGGGGAGGCCGACACGAAGTTGCCGCCCATGGCGAAGAAGACCTTCGCCTCGCCGTCCCGCAGCGCCCGGATGGCCCGTACGACGTCGAATCCGTGCTCGCGCGGCGGCGCGAAGCCGAACTCCCGCTCCAGGGCGTCCAGGAAGGCCGGGGCCGGGCGCTCGAAGATGCCCATGGTGCGGTCGCCCTGCACGTTCGAATGCCCGCGCACCGGGCAGACGCCCGCGCCCGGACGGCCGATGTTGCCGCGCAGCAGCAGGAAGTTGACCACCTCGCGGATGGTCGGCACGGAGTGCTTGTGCTGGGTGAGGCCCATCGCCCAGCACACGATGGTGCGCTCCGAGGCCAGCACCATGCGCAGGGCCTCCTCGATCTCCGCGCGCGTGAGCCCGGTCGCGGCGAGCGTCGCGTCCCAGTCGGCGTCGCGGGCGGCCGCGGCGAACTCCTCGTAGCCGTGGGTGTGCTCGGCGACGAAACGCTCGTCGACCGCGCCCTCGGTCTCCAGGATCAGCTTGTTGAGGAGGCGGAACAGGGCCTGGTCGCCGCCGAGGCGGATCTGGAGGAACAGATCGGTCAGGGCGGTGCCCTTGAGCACGCCCTGCGGGGTCTGCGGGTTCTTGAAGCGCTCCAGGCCGGCCTCGGGCAGCGGGTTCACGCTCATGATCCGCGCGCCGCCCGCCTTGGCCTTCTCCAGGGCGGTCAGCATCCGCGGATGGTTGGTGCCCGGGTTCTGGCCGGCGACGATGATCAGGTCGGCCTTGTACAGGTCCTCGAGCAGGACACTGCCCTTGCCGATGCCGATCGTCTCCACGAGGGCCGAACCGGACGACTCGTGGCACATGTTGGAGCAGTCGGGAAGGTTGTTGGTGCCCCACTCGCGCGCGAACAGCTGGTAGAGGAACGCGGCCTCGTTGCTCGTGCGCCCCGAGGTGTAGAACACGGCCTCGTCGGGGGAGGCCAGGGCCGCCATCTCCTCGGCGACGATGTCGAAGGCGCGCTCCCAGGAGACCGGCTCGTAGTGCTCGCCGCCCTCGGGCAGGTACATCGGGTGCGTGAGCCGGCCCTGCTGGCCCAGCCAGTAGCCGCTCCGCTCCGCCAGGCCGGCGACCGGGTGCGCGGCGAAGAACTCCGGGGTGACCCGGCGCAGGGTGGCCTCCTCGGCGACCGCCTTCGCGCCGTTCTCGCAGAACTCCGCCGCGTGCCGGTGGTCCGGCTCCGGCCAGGCGCAGCCCGGACAGTCGAAGCCGTCCTTCTGGTTGACGCGCAGCAGTGTCAGCGCGGTCCGCCTCACCCCCATCTGCTGCTGGGCGATCCGCAGGGTGTGACCGATGGCCGGCAGCCCCGCCGCCGCGTGCTGCGGCTCGGCGACCTGCGGCGCGTCCTGAACCGGGTCGGCCTCGGGCGGCTTCGTTGCCATCGCGGCGCTCCTTCACTGACACGGGTGACCACTCCCACCGATCCTTGCACGCGGCACCGGCAGGGCGGAGGTGCGGACGGGCGGGGTACGGGAGCAATGGTTGCAGGGCCGCGGGGGCAGGGGGAGGGGCTGTGGCCGCGCCCCGGGCCGCCGGAGGCACACGTGGGCCGGAGTGTCGGTGGGGCGTGGCAGGATCGGGGGCGTGGCAGAAACAGCATCGAAGAAGACCGAGAACACCTCCGGCGCCGGCCGGCCCCGCCTGATGCTCATGGACGGGCACTCGCTGGCCTACCGCGCGTTCTTCGCGCTGCCCGCGGAGAACTTCACCACCGCGGCCGGCCAGCCGACGAACGCGATCTACGGCTTCGCGTCGATGCTGGCGAACACCCTGCGTGACGAGGCGCCCACGCACTTCGCGGTGGCGTTCGACGTCTCCCGCAAGACCTGGCGCTCCGAGGAGTTCACCGAGTACAAGGCCAACCGTTCCAAGACCCCGGACGAGTTCAAGGGCCAGGTCGAGCTGATCGGCGAGCTGCTCGACGCGATGCACGTCTCACGGTTCGCGGTCGACGGCTTCGAGGCCGACGACGTGATCGCCACGCTGGCCACCCGGGCCGAGGCCGAGGGCTTCGAGGTGCTGATCGTCACGGGCGACCGCGACTCCTTCCAGCTCGTCAGCGAGCACACCACGGTGCTGTATCCCACGAAGGGCGTCTCCGAGCTGACCCGCTTCACCCCGGAGAAGGTCGTCGAGAAGTACGGGTTGACGCCCGCCCAGTACCCCGACTTCGCGGCCCTGCGCGGCGACCCGTCCGACAACCTCCCGGGCATCCCGGGCGTCGGCGAGAAGACCGCCGCGAAGTGGATCAACCAGTTCGGTTCGTTCGCGGAGCTGGTCGAGCGGGTCGACGAGGTCAAGGGCAAGGCCGGGCAGAACCTCCGCGACCACCTGGAGGCCGTCAAGCTCAACCGCCGCCTGACGGAGATGGTCCGCACCGTCGAGCTGCCCGGCACCGTCCTCGACCTCGAGCGCGCCCCCTACGACCGTACGGCCGTCGCGATGATCCTCGACACCCTGGAGATCCGGAACCCCTCGCTGCGCGAGCGGCTGCTCGCCGTCGACCCGGGCGCACAGGAAGCCGGGGCGAGCCCGGCCGTCGCACCCGGCGTGGCACTGGACGGCACGGTGCTGGGCACCGGCGAGCTGACCGCCTGGCTCACCGAGCACGGCGCCGAGCCCCTCGGTGTGGCCACCGTCGACACCTGGGCCCTGGGCACCGGGGCGGTCGCGGAGATCGCGCTCGCCACGGCGGACGGACCCGCCGCCTGGTTCGACCCGTCAGAGCTGGACGAGACCGACGAGAACACCTGGGCCGCCTGGCTGGCGGCCGGGGACCGCCCCAAGGTCCTGCACAACGCCAAGGGCGCCATGCGCGTCTTCGCCGAGCACGGCTGGAGCGTCGCCGGCGTCTCCATGGACACCGCCCTGGCCGCCTACCTGGTCAAGCCGGGCCGCCGCTCCTTCGACCTGGACGCGCTGTCGCTGGAGTACCTGGGCCGGGAACTGGCCCCGCCCGCCGCGGCCGACGGCCAGCTCGCCTTCGGCGCGGACGAGGGCGCCGAGGCCGAGGCGCTGATGGTGCAGGCCCGCGCGATCCTCGACCTCGGCGAGGCCTTCCGCGGCCGGCTGGAGGAGGTCGGCGCGGCCGATCTCCTCCAGGACATGGAGCTGCCCACCTCCGCCCTCCTCGCCCGGCTGGAGCGGCACGGCATCGCCGCCGACCGGGCGCACCTGGAGGCCATGGAGCAGATGTTCGCGGGCGCCGTCCAGCAGGCGGTGAAGGAGGCGCACGCCGCCGCCGGGCACGAGTTCAACCTCGGCTCGCCCAAGCAGCTCCAGGAGGTCCTCTTCGGAGAGCTGGGGCTGCCGAGGACGAAGAAGACCAAGACCGGTTACACGACGGACGCCGACGCTTTGGCCTGGCTCGCCGCCCAGACGGACAACGAACTCCCGGTGATCATGCTCCGCCACCGTGAGCAGGCCAAGCTCCGCGTCACCGTCGAGGGCCTGATCAAGACGATCGCCGCCGACGGCCGCATCCACACCACCTTCAACCAGACGGTCGCCGCGACCGGCCGCCTGTCGTCCACGGACCCCAACCTCCAGAACATCCCGGTCCGCACGGACGAGGGCCGGGCGATCCGGCGCGGGTTCGTCGTCGGCGAGGGCTTCGAGTCCCTGATGACGGCCGACTACAGCCAGATCGAACTGCGGGTGATGGCCCACCTCTCCGAGGACGAGGGCCTCATCGAGGCGTTCACCTCCGGCGAGGACCTGCACACCACGGCCGCCTCCCAGGTCTTCGGCGTCGAGCGGGACGCCGTGGACGCGGAGATGCGCCGCAAGATCAAGGCGATGTCCTACGGCCTGGCGTACGGCCTGTCGGCGTTCGGGCTGTCCCAGCAGCTGAACATCGACGCGGGGGAGGCCCGCGCCCTGATGGACGCCTACTTCGAACGCTTCGGCGGTGTGCGGGACTACCTGCACCGGGCGGTCGAGGAGGCACGGGCGACGGGCTACACGGCGACGCTCTTCGGGCGCCGCCGCTACCTCCCCGACCTCAACAGCGACAACCGCCAGCGCCGCGAGGCGGCCGAGCGCATGGCCCTCAACGCGCCGATCCAGGGCACGGCGGCGGACATCGTCAAGATCGCCATGCTGAAGGTGGACGCGGCCCTGCGCGAGGCGGAGCTGAAGTCCCGCATGCTCCTCCAGGTCCACGACGAGATCGTCCTGGAGATCGCCCCCGGCGAGCGGCCGGCCGTGGAGGAACTGGTCCGCCGGGAAATGGCCGGCGCGGTCCACCTCAGGGCCCCCCTGGACGTCTCGGTGGGCGCGGGCCCCGACTGGGAGTCGGCAGCCCACTAGCTTGATCTTTAACCTGTGCGGCGTGGGCGCGGAGTGGTCGACTTCTTGGCCCGGGACGTAGTGGTGCCCGTCTTGCGGGGTGTGTGGACGT